>NZ_KV808524.1:0-352 GCF_001812305.1 Staphylococcus sp. HMSC056G08 | reverse complement strand
ATGAAACTCTAAAAAATGAATTTACTAAATTTCAGGAAAAACTGGTTACCAATAATGGAGATGTGCTTGATCTAGATGAAGATAATGAAGTCGATGATGTAGAGCTTCAATGGTTCAAGAAAAATATAAATGCACAAGTGCTTCCAAATGGTTATTGTAGATTGCCAGTAATAGCAGGTGGTTGTCCACATGCGAATGCATGCTTAGATTGCACTCACTTCTGTACCAGTAAGCAATTCTTACCACAGCACGAAGAACAGTTAGAGCGTACAGAAGAGTTATTAGCCATAGCTAAGGATAAACAATGGCAAAGACAAGTAGAGACTAATAGCCGTGTTAAAGAGCGTTTAGA
>NZ_KV808523.1:5012-7712 GCF_001812305.1 Staphylococcus sp. HMSC056G08 | reverse complement strand
ACAAGTCCGTAGGACTTTGTCGACAGTCTGAGAGCGAGACTGTTGTCTCACTCTCATTCATGTTATTTAACTTGAATTAATTTGTGTAACCAAACGTTTAAGACGATGACTAACACACTAGTGATTAAGATAATCACAATAAATGGACCGACGCTTGTACCACCTTGAATACCAACTAATGGTGCGATAATACCGCCGATGATAAATTGGAATAAACCAAGTAAACTTGAAGCATTACCGCTTCCCCCAGAACGTTCTTCAATCGCTAAAGAGAAACCAAGCGGTCCAATACCTGTTACCGGCCATACCATAATAAAGAAAGAAGCTAATAATAACGGTAATGGTAAATGGAAACCTGTTGTGATGACCACAAGGATTACACCAAATACTTGAATACCTGTTAAGGTATGCAGCAATTTCTCTCTTTCAATATTCTTCACCGCAAATGCGGTAATTTGACTCATCGCAATTAATCCAATACCAATTACCGCATACATCCAACCGAATGCTTGAGGTGACATATGGTAAATTTTTTGTGTGATGAAAGGTGAAGCGGCTGCGAAACTGAAAAGCATCACGTAAGTAAAGCCTTGCATCAACATTGGAATGACAAAACGCGCTTTGCTTAATAAGTGACCGAAGTCTTTAAAAATTGCGCCGAAATTTAAGCGTACATTTGCCGTATCACGTGTTTCTTCCATCTTAATAAATGCGATTGAGAAAATCACTAATGAAATCAGTGTTAATGCCGCAAAAATCATTTTCCATGATGTAAATGCTAAGGTATAACCGCCGATTAATGGTGCAATAATCGTAATAATACCATTAACCACAAGCAAAGTTGCGATCATTTGCGTTAAGCTTGCACCTTCATATTGGTCACTGACAGTTGCTCTTGCGATTACAATTGCGCCGCCTCCAAGTAACCCTTGAATAAAACGTAAGACTAAGAAGACATTAATAGATGACACAAAGACACAAGCTAAAGAGACAACCGCAATACCGATTAAAATCGATAACACTGTTTTCTTACGTCCATAAACGTCAGAGAGTGGACCGAAAACAAATTGTCCTAGTGCCATACCGATCATGACAAAGAATAAAGTAAGTTGTGATGTTGAAGTAGAAACACCGAAATCATCCCGCACTTGAGGAAGGGCAGGGTTATACATGTCTACCAACATAGGACCGAAAGCGGTCATAGCTCCTAAAACTATAATCATAATAATAGGGAGCCGTGATTGTTCAGTTTTGACCATTTGAGATAACTCCTATTCTGTTAATCAATTATTATGGTTAATTGTAACGTAAATCAGCGGCTTGTGTGTATATTTTTTTTAGTGCGACAGAAAATAAGTGAAATACAGAATTTAGAAGTGCTATAATAACGTTGAATTATCGATTTTTAGAAGAAAAGTGATGGTGCACGATAGATGAAGTTAACACAAACACATTTTGAAATTATCAAATTTATTATAGTAGGCGGTATTAATACCTTCAATTATTACATTGTATATTTATTATTGTTGAAAGTGATAGGTATCAATTATCTTGTCAGCCATATTACAGGTTTTGTAGTCAGTTTCATTATTTCGTACTATTTGAATTGTTATTTTGTATATAAAGTCAAACCGACATGGCGCAAATTTATTCAATTCCCTTTAACGCAAGTTGTAAATATGGGCATGCAGACGGTGTTGCTCTATGTCTTTGTACAATGGTTTCACATTTCATCAGTGATTGCACCTTTTGCAGGATTAATCATTACCATTCCTGTAACATTTGTATTATCTAAATACATATTAAGAGACTAATACGAAGCAAGATAAGATTCTTTTTAATAAAGGGCTTATCTTGTTTTTTAGTCTCAACTCAAGGTTTCGTTTTAATTAATATTTAGGTTAGGCTAACTAAAAAATTAGCACAAGAAATTAAAAAATAATTAAAAATAAAAAAATTGAAAGTGGTTATGAAATACCGCATACTAAACATGAATTAAAGAAAAGGTGGGACATTCCATGTCGCAAACACTTAATTTACAACGCGCACAAAAAGGTGCGTATTTAAGTTTAGTAACCTATATTGTACTATCTATTGTTAAATATGTTGTAGGTACGTTGTATCATTCTGCGGCAGTCAGAGCCGATGCATTAAACAATATGACTGATATTTTAGTTTCAATTGCGGTTATTGTCGGTTTGAAAATTTCAATCAAACCTGCTGATCGTAATCATCCTTATGGTCATTTAAAATCAGAAAACATTGCTTCATTACTTGTTTCGTTCATTATTATGTTCGTCGGGGTTCAAGTTATGATGCAAAACTTCCCACGTTTGTTTTTAAATGATTATCATACTCCGACACCGATTACGATTATTGTCAGTATTGTCAGTGGGTTTGTCATGCTTGGTGTGTCTTACTATAATTTCCGTTTAGCAAAACAAACCAAAAGCCGCTCACTCCATTCTTCAGCAGTAGACAACATGTCTGACAGTATTGTCAGTTTAGGAACTGGTATCGGCTTGATATTTACACAATTCGGTTTACCGATTGTCGATATTATTCTCGCAACGATTTTAGGTGCGTTAATCGTTTATACAGGCTTTTCTATTTTCAGAGAAGCAATCTTCACATTAAGTGATGGATTTAATGAACGTGACTTAGAAAATTATCGTCAAGATGTGTTAGAAGTGTCAGATG
>NZ_KV808523.1:0-4912 GCF_001812305.1 Staphylococcus sp. HMSC056G08 | reverse complement strand
GTGTTAGAAGTGTCAGATGTCATTGCGGTCAACAGTATTAAAGGACGTTATCACGGCAGCAGTGTATTCGTGGATGTGACCATTGCGGTAGAACCAGACTTAACATTACAAGAAGCGCATGCTATTTGTGACCGAGTTGAAACACATATGCATAGTAAAGGTGTATCTTCGGTTTACGTACATCCAGAACCATATCATCCTGAAGAAGAATCTCATGAAGTGCATCATTCATAAATAGGGTAAACAGTACTTAAGCCATTGCTTAGGTGCTGTTTTTATTTGAAGAGATTTAACACCAAGCGACATATGTTCATCATTTTGTTTTTATAGAGTGAAAATGTGACAAATTTTCTATCTTTTCATTTTAAGCTAAAAATTATGAGATGTTGTATAAAAAAGTGGTAAAATATGAGATGAAAAGTGATGTATATCAAATTGAGCGCTTTTCTTAGAAGAAAGGAAGGGTATATATGCCTCAATTAATATTATGCCGACATGGTCAAAGTATTTGGAACGCAGAAAATTTATTTACTGGATGGACAGATGTTGATTTATCTGACCAAGGTAAAGAAGAAGCAACGACTTCAGGTGATCGCTTAAAAGCAGAAGGAATCAAAATTGATGTTGCCTTCACATCCGTATTAAAAAGAGCTATCAAAACAACTTACTATTTACTTGAACGCTCTGATCAATTATTTATTCCAGTTCATAAAACTTGGAGATTAAATGAAAGACACTACGGTGGATTACAAGGTTTAAACAAAGATGCTGCACGTCAAGAATTCGGTGAAGAACAAGTGCATATTTGGCGTCGTTCTTATGACATCGCACCTCCAGAAGCTACAGCAGAACAACGTGAAGCAGATTTAGCTGATCGTAAATACAGTGATTTAGATGCACGTGTTGTACCGACTTCAGAAAGTTTAAAAGATACATTAACACGCGTTATTCCTTATTGGGATGATCAAATTGCGCCTGAACTTTTAACTGGTAAAACAGTATTAGTTTCAGCACACGGTAACTCATTACGTGCGTTAATCAAACATATTGAAGGGGTATCTGATGAAGATATCGTAGGTTATGAAATTAAAACAGGTTCACCTTTAATCTATGAATTAGATGACAACTTGAACTTTGTTTCTAAAAGATATTTATAAAGTAATAGATGAATCATGAAAGAGCAGCGGTTATTTTACCGCTGTTTTTTTCATATATGTAAAAAAGCCTGAGCAACCTTGGAAGTAGGGTGCTCAGGCTATAATTTTGCAAATGACCAATCGCGTTTAATAGACTACAACTATTAATTGTCTAGGAATAAAAAGTTAAGGGAATGTTTTTTGAAATACTGTTTATATCCAGCTGCAGAGGTGTGCTTAATGGGTAGAGCACAAATAAGTGTTTGTGAAAAACGTCTTGGACATAAAATCTGTGAAAATTAATGTTAAAGGATCATTTGCAAAGTATATGGAAAACGTTATTTATTATTACGTTTATGTGCCTTGATAATCTTTAACGCACGTTTACGCGTTTTGATATTCGGGCTACTTAAATTACGTCTTGCTGTTGCTAAATCTTGTTTCATTTTTTTTCGCCTCCTAATCGTATTTCCTATTATGCATGAAAAATACATGTTTGTAAATAGGAATGATTACGATTTATAAAATTAATTGAGAAACGTTCTCAATATCGTCACATTTTAAATCGGTTAAGTCTGAGTAATTTGTATTGACGGAAGTTATGACTTGACTTAAAATATTAAGTATTCCGATTAGATTGATAAGGATAAAAGGAGAAATGTTATGAAGAAAATTTTGTTAGCAGTATTCACACTAGTTATTGCGGTGGCACTTGCAGCATGCGGCAATGGTTCAAATGATAAAAAGTCATCAGATAAAGATGATAAAACATTTGTAGTTGGGACAGAAGGTACATATGCACCTTTTACTTTCCATGATAAAGAAGGTAAGCTGACTGGCTATGATATTGATGTTACAAAAGCAGTAGCGAAAGAAATGGGTTATAAAGTTAAATTTAAAGAAACACAATGGGACTCAATGTTTGCTGGACTAGATTCAGGTCGTTTTGATGTGATCGCAAACCAAGTCGGTATTAATAAAGAAAGAGAACAAAAATATAAATTCTCGAAACCATACACATTCTCTAAAGGTGTTGTGGTTGTGAACAAAGATAATACAGACATCAAAAGTTTTGATGATGTCAAAGGTAAGAAAATGGCACAAACATTCACATCTAACTTCGGTGAGTTAGCGAAGAAAAAAGGTGCTGAATTAGTAAAAGTAGATGGTTTTAACCAATCTGTAGATTTGATTCAGTCTCATCGTGCAGACGGTACATTTAACGATAATTTATCTTACTTAGACTATATTAAGCAAAAACCTAATGCGAAAATTAAAGTGATTGAAGGCAATGCAGAAAAAAGTAAAACAGCATTCACGTTCTCTAAGAAAACAGATGACAAAACAATTAAAGAAGTTAACAAAGCTTTAGATAAATTAGAGAAAAATGGTGAGTTAGCTAAAATAGGTAAGAAATGGTTTGGTCAAGATGTTTCTAAACCTTAATGCGATTGTGCTAAATGACCAGCAGCAACACGCATGGGACGCAGCACAACAAGCATTCTTGCCGATGCTTGGCGGTTTATTAAAATATTCTATTCCCATTACGCTGGTAACGTTTGTATTAGGTTTACTTATCGCATTATTTACAGCTTTAATGCGTATTTCTACAAGTAAGATATTGCGTAGTATTGCACGTGTTTATGTTTCAATTATTCGAGGCACACCGATGATTGTACAACTCTTTATCATATTCTATGGTTTGCCGGAACTTGGCAGATTGATTACGAATAATCCAGATACCCAGTGGACACTGCCTTCAGTTGTGGCTGCGATTATAGGATTATCTTTAAACGTAGGTGCTTATGCATCTGAGATAATTCGTGGTGGTATTATGTCTATTCCGAAAGGTCAGACAGAAGCGGCATATTCAATTGGTATGAATTACAGTCAAACAATCAGACGTATTATTTTGCCTCAAGCAATCAGAGTGTCGGTACCGTCATTAGGTAATACTTTCTTAAATTTATTGAAAGATACATCATTAGTTGGGTTTATCTTAGTAGCTGAAATGTTCAGAAAAGCACAAGAAGTTGCATCAACAACTTATGAATATTTAACAATTTATATTCTGGTTGCTTTAATGTACTGGGTAGTATGTTTTATTATCTCAGTGATTCAGTCATACTATGAAGCTTACTTAGAAAGAGGGTATCGCGCATGATTGAATTAAAAGGAATCAAAAAGGCATTTGGAGATAAAACAGTGATTAAAGGTGTCGACTTAGAAGTCGCTGAAGGTGAAGTTGTAACATTAATCGGACGTTCTGGTTCAGGAAAGACAACTTTATTACGTATGATGAATGCGCTCGAATTACCGACAGAAGGTCAAGTCTTTGTAAATGGTGAAACTTATACGAATGAGGATAAGAAATCACAAATTCGTGTACGTAAACAATCTGGCATGGTATTCCAAAACTATAATTTATTCCCCCATAAAACAGCAGTTGAAAATGTCATGGAAGGCTTGATTGTCGTAAAGAAAATGGCTAAAAGTGAAGCGAAAACACGTGCTGAACACTTACTAGAAAAAGTGGGTTTGACGCATGTGAAAGATCAGTATCCTATTGCTTTATCTGGAGGTCAACAACAACGTGTGGCGATTGCGAGAGCTTTAGCGATGAACCCTAAAGTGATGTTGTTTGATGAACCGACTTCAGCACTGGATCCAGAGTTAGTTGTTGAAGTCTTACGTGTTATCAAAGAACTTGCTCAAGAAGGTATGACGATGGTTATCGTCACGCATGAAATGAGATTTGCGAAGGAAGTCTCAGATAAAACTGTCTTTATCAATGAAGGTCAGATTGGTGAACAAGGTCCTCCATCTGAGTTGTTTGAACATCCTAAAACAGAAGCATTACAACGCTTCTTAAATGTAATTCAAGAACAATAATAATAGGAAGTCTTCGGTTAATTCATAATCGAAGGCTTTTTATTTTTATTTAAGTCGTTTCAAACTAGAAAGGTGATGCTTTCAGGTGTATGATGAGGTTTATGAGTATAAAAATAGAGTGAGTAGAAAAAATATAAGACAAGAAGTCGATTCGCATCAAAGAAGTAAAACTCATGAATCGAGGCGTAAATGAAATGAAAAAATGGTTATTATTTATTAGTACTGTTATTTTGGCAGTCATTGTTCAAGGCTGTTCTCAAAAAGATCCTGATTTAGCAGGTAAAGGCGATAAAATTAAAATTGTAGAATTCGCGGACTATAAATGTCCTTACTGCAAGAAAGTAGAAGACCATATCATGCCGACACTGAAGAAAGATTATATCGATAAAGGTAAAGCTGATTATCAAATGGTTAATGTGGCTTTCTTAGGTAAGGATTCAATTATCGGTTCACGTGCCGGACATGCGGTTAAAATTTATGCGCCGAAACAATATTTAAATTTCCAACAAAAAATCTATACAGAACAACCTGAAACAAAAGATCATAAAAAACCATGGATTAATGAAAAATTACTAGATGGTCTGATTGATGAACTCAATATCTCAAAACAAACAAAAGAAGAGATTAAAAAAGATTATAAAACCAAAGACAGCAAGTCATATAAAGCAGCTGAAAAAGATAAAGCTTTAGCGAAAGAGAAAAAGATAGACACAGTACCAGTAGTTTATATTGATGGACAGATTGTAAAAGACCCCTATCAATTTAAATACTATAAAAAATTACTAGAAGAATAAGTTCAAAAGACAGTTTGTGTGGTGAGGCGTCACGATGCAAACTGTCTTTTTTAGGATCTCTGTCAAATAGGGCTGGTGAGCAAAAACACA
>NZ_KV808522.1:0-2693 GCF_001812305.1 Staphylococcus sp. HMSC056G08 | reverse complement strand
AAGCATTCAGAAAGATTATACCAGAAAGGAGAATTCAAAAATGACAATTATAAGAAGTACAGTAGGCTTAGGCATTTTAACCAAAGAAGTAAGAACTAGAAAAGATTTAACCTTTTTCGAAAAAATATTAATATGTGAACTTGATTCTCTAACAAATAATGTTGAAAGTTCTACGGATATTTCAAACGAAGAGCTATCAGAACTTTATGGAGTTTCTGAGTCAACAGTTAAAAGAGCTATTAAAAAGTTTGAGAAACTAGGTTTTATAGAAAGAGAAGTAGAAAACGTAAATTATATTAACAGAAGAAAGATAACTGTTAAGAGGTGAGTTAAATGAATAACAGAGACTATATATCATCAATAATCACACAATTCAGCGGTCAAAATAATATCATTCCTATACCGGTTATTTACTTAAAAATCACTGAGGATTATCCCACTGCTGCGTTACTCAATCAATTAATTTATTGGTCAGATCGAACTAATAGAAAAGACGGTTATTTCTACAAATCATATAAAGAATGGGAAGAAGAGATACATTTATCTAAATATCAAGTAATGCGTTCAATAAAGAAATTAAAGAATATGGGGATTGTAGAAACTGCATTAAAAAAGGCTAATGGCGCACCTACTGTACATTATAAAGTCGATAGTGAAGTTACTTCACAATGGATTGTTAAGTTTCTTAACAATGGAAAGTCAACAAACTTAACAATGGATAGTAAAGAAACTCAACAATCTTTAACAGAGATTACTACAGAGATTACTACAGAGACTACTAACAATAATATATTGTCGGGCAACCCGACGCATACCCCATATAAAGAGATTATTGATTATCTTAACGAAAAGACTGGTAAGAGGTTTAGCCACAAATCAAAAGCGAATCAAAAACTAATACGAGCCAGATTCAATGAAGATAATTCAAAAGAGGATTTCTTTACAGTAATTGATAATATGACTGCGCAATGGAAGGGCAATCCGAAGATGGATGAATATTTGCGTCCTAAAACATTGTTCAGTGGAAACTTTGATAACTATAAAAATCAAACACCTAAATTAAGTGGTGCAGATCAACTAGAACGAATGAAATACGACCCTAGCTATTGGGAGGAATAAAATGCAATCATTTTCAAATATTATGCAAGGAAGCAGACTGAAGAAAAATATAGTCGAAGAAGAACACGGACTTAAATGTGAAAGTTGCGGCAGAACTTATGACTATTACAAGTTTAGCAATGGTCAGGAATTTAGACATGGTTGTGATTGCGCAATGATTGAAGCTGGTAAAGAAGCTACTAAAAAAAGGCAGCAACGTAAAATAGACGACTCATTCAATCAATCTACAATTAATCCATCTATTAAAGATGCAACAGTTAATAACTATATTCCTAACAATGAGTCGCAAGTAAAAGCTAAGCAAACTGCAATAGAATATGTTCAAAGTTTTACGACAGAAAAAGACAAAATGAAGTCTATTCTTTTTAGAGGAAGCTATGGGACAGGTAAATCGCATTTAGCTTATGCTATTGCAAAAGCAATTAAAAATAAAGGCTATAAAGTTGCTTATATGCAGATACCCGATTTGATGGATAGAATTAAAGCAACATATAACAATCAATCCTATGAAACATTTGATGAACTTAAAATGCAGTTAATTAATTTAGACTTATTAGTGTTGGATGACATAGGTGTTAGTAATAGTGATCATGATTTAGGAAAACTATACACGATTGTTAACAATAGACAGAATAAGAACAATATATTTACTACCAATTTTAAAGAGTCGGAACTTAATCAAAATGTACATTGGCATAGGATTAATTCAAGAATGAAAAAAGGAAGCCGTAAAGTAAATGTTATCGGCGATGATTATAGGGAGCGAGATGCATGGTGATGTTAACTAAAGAATATATCATGCGTCATCTTAACTGCAGTTCAGTGTTTGCAGAGATGATGATTACACAAGCACAGGGCAACGCTGAGAGGTTGTACGACTTATTCCTATACCAATGTAAAAAACGTCGTACAACGCCTGCTGTGCGTCAAATAGAGGTGTCTTATGGAAATAGAAATTAGTTTTAATGAAACGCATAAAGCACCTATCGGGTCGCCGAGACCAAGATTCAGTAAAAGAGGTAACTTTGTACAAACGTATATGCCTTCAACTTATACAGCGCATAAAGACTTTATACAAAAGCAGATGCCTAAACTTATGTTAGAAAATAGCGTGATTGTTACGTTGAAATTTATTTTTACACCTCCTAAAAGCTGGAGTAAGAAAAAACGTTTGGCAATGGTCGGCAAGTATAAGCGTACAAAGCCTGATGTAGATAATTTGATGAAAACTGTTTTAGATGCCGGCAATAAGCATCTGTGGAAAGATGATAACCAAATTGTAGATGCAAGAACCTTAAAGCAATACGGTGATGAAGCTAAAATCATCATGGAAATCGAGGAGGTAGATTAATTGAATATCGACAATGACGACGTAGAAATGCAATTCAAATGCACAGTGACGTTTACAGCTAAAGTCAGAGATACATTTAACAAACATGAAAATACACAAGCTATAGAAGATAGTTTGATCAATAAAATTTATGAAGAACCAGAGGCCTACATGGATGATTTAGAAGTCACAGATGTAGAGCGGTTATTGTAGGAGGTTAAGGTAATGGGAAAATTTATTTATA
>NZ_KV808521.1:0-14069 GCF_001812305.1 Staphylococcus sp. HMSC056G08 | reverse complement strand
CGAACTCATCTTTATGACCTTGTGGTACTTCTTCAGGTGCAAAGTGTACAATCTCGTCAACTGGATTTTTTGTAACTTCTGTTGTTGGTTCACCACGTTCAACTACATCTCCTGTATCAGGGTCAACTTTAGTTGGTGTAGTTGTTGTTTTCTCTCCATCTTCACCTTTTTGTACAATAACATCAGGTGAGCCTGGTTCTAGAGTTGGATCAAACTCACGAATAGTTTTATGAGGAATTGGTTGTTTCGTTACTTCCACATCATCAATTAAATCAGCTTGAGGCGTTGTAATTGTTACACCTTCAAGATTTGTTCTCATAATTCCATCAGAATATCTATTTTGCATATGACTTGAAGTAATTAAGAAATTATATTTTTGTGATTTATCAATTCCTAAATCATCTGTAGTAGCTTTCCATGTTTTTCCTGCATATGTAGCAGTTATTGTACTTGTTGCTGCATCATAATTTAATACTACATCATTTAATCTTTGGCCATGGAATTGACCATCAAGATGATTAGTTGTATTATCTGCATAAATTATTTTATTTACAGGTTTATCTTTTGTATTTAGGGCATTTTGACCAACTTGGTTAGTCACACCATCTGCACCATTTTTAACAAATGTACCGTAACCAACTTTTGCTGCGCCAATTTGACTTAGATTGTTTGTTTTATCTGCATCGAGTTTATCGACTTTACCATTAACATTATTATATGCCGTATCAATTTTAAAACCAGATGCATTTGCCATACCTTTGTCTCTTAAAATACCACCTTGGTTTAAGAAGTCTTGGCCATTCCCTTGAGTAAACATGAAGCCCCAGCCATCTGCTCCTGTTGTATTACCTTGGTTGTTGTTTGCTACTGGAACAGTAATTGTAAAGTCTTTATTAAAATCTATTTTATCATTATATTCTAATGCGCCTTTAGTTCCTGTATTAGGATTGAAGTTTGTATTGAATGCAGTTAGCGTGCCTTCATTAGGGAATTCTTCTTTATAAGTTTTATGGATTATATCTCCATGCGCAGTAAAGTTACCAGTTCCTTTTTTAGTAACTGTGTCTTGTGCAGCTGCTCTTAATGCTGTTGCTGAATAGTTAACATTTGTTGTTCTAGCATTGCTGCTTACTGAACGGAATGTTGCTCTTGGTTGTGCGTTTTCTTTGTTAGCTGTTTCTTTAAGTACTTCACTTAAAGCTATTTTTTTAATTTCTTCATTAGATAAGTTTGAAATATCTTTTGGTAATACTTTTTCAATTTCAGCTTTTTCTGCTTCTGTAACTTCAGATTTTTTATATAAATCTTTAGCAACTGTATCTACAACTTGAGTTCTCTCAGTTTCTGATGGTTGAGCATTTGAATTGCTCTTAGCATTTGTGTCTTCAACTGCTGGTGTTTCTTCTGTTGCTGCTTTGTTTGTTTCTTCAGCTGCTGGCGCTTCTTCTGTTTCTACTTTGTTTGTTTCTTCAGCTTTTGGTGCTTTTTCTGTTGCTGCTTTGCTTGTTTCTTCAGCTTTTGGCGCTTCTTCTGTTTCTACTTTGTCTGTTTCTTCAGTTTTTGGTGCTTCTTCTGTTGCTTTGTCTGTTTCTTCAGCTTTTGGCGCTTCTTCTGTTGTTGCTTTGTCTGTTTCTTCAGTTTTTGGTGCTTCTTCTGTTGCTGTTTTTTCTGTTTCTTCAGCTTTTGGCGCTTCTTCTGTTGCTGCTTTGCTTGTTTCTTCAGCTGCTGGCGCTTCTTCTGTTGTTGCTTTGTCTGTTTCTTCAGTTTTTGGTGCTTCTTCTGTTGCTTTGTCTGTTTCTTCAGCTTTTGGCGCTTCTTCTGTTGTTGCTTTGTCTGTTTCTTCAGTTTTTGGTGCTTCTTCTGTTGCTTTGTCTGTTTCTTCAGCTTTTGGCGCTTCTTCTGTTTCTACTTTGTCTGTTCCTTCAGCTTTTGGCGCTTCTTCTGTTGTTGCTTGTTCAGTTGTATCTGCTTTTTCTTCTGTTGATGCTTGTTCAGTTGTATCTTTAGTTACATCAACTTGTTCAGGAATATCAGATTCATTTGAATTTGCAGAAGATTGTTCAATAGTTTGAACATTACCTTTTACTTTACTTGCATCTGAACTATCATCTTGCTTTTGAGTTGTGTTATTCTCAGCGGCTTCTGCTTGATCATTTGCAACACCGAAAATTAAAGTAGCTCCTACTAAAATCGAAGCTGTCCCTACAGTGAAACGTCTAATTGAGTACTTATTAAGCTTGTTTGGAAGAAAATCGAGCTTCTTCTTCGAATTTTTATTCATACAATTAACCACCCCTAAAAATTAGTTAGATACGAGTATCTATTTTAAAATTACCATACCCGCTATTATATATCAATTTAGAAAAAGTTTTTTTGTTAAAATTTTGTAAAATTGATTAGATTCTAATAAATAACCTTTGAATTAAATACCGTATAAATTGATTTAGGGAGCGAGACTACAAATTCAAAATAAATGTTGCCCCACTCCCATATTTTTAAAATATCAACTTAATGATTGCAATGACGATTAAAATACTTACAATCCCTTTTTGAATAGAATCAGGTATTTTTTGCCCTATTTTCATGCCTAGAGGCGTAAATAGTATACTACCTAAAATTAACGGTATTGCACTATTGATAGGAATATAACCCTGTAATAATTTAATAATAAATGCTCCAATAGAAGAAATGAATGCAATTACAATACTATTTGTAACAACCATATTCATTGGTAATTTAAATATAACAAGTAGTACTGGAATAATAATGAATGCTCCACCAGCTCCTACAATACCAGATACTAAACCGATGATACCACCTATTGTAATTAAAAGTACGCGATTAAACTTAATATGACTAGTAGATGGTGTGACTTTAATAAACATTAGAATAAGAGCTAACAAAGCAATAATTATATAAATTACATTAACAAACTGACTATTAAATACAGTTGCTAATAACGCACCTAGAATACTACCTATTACCATTCCACTTCCCATATTAAGTATAAGCGTTCTAGAAAAATTTTTATTTTTATATGCTTTTAAAGATCCACTCAATGTACTAAAAAACACCTGACTTGAAGTTAATCCTGAGGCAATATAAGCACTATAAGTAGGTAAACCAAATAATGGTGGTAATAATAAGAGAGCAGGGTAAATAACAATGGCTCCCCCTATACCGACTAATCCAGAAATAAATCCTCCTAATATACCAATAACTAACATTACTATAATTACTGTTATACTTATCATTTACTTTTTATTAATAATTCAACAGCTTCATTAATTAGTGCCTGAGAATCTTCACTATTTTCTTCAGACATTTTGACGCATTCTACTAAGTTCTCGCTAATAATAATACCCATTAAACGTTGAATAGAACTTTTAGATGCACTTAATTGACTAATGACGTCTTTACAATTTTTTTCTTCCTCCATCATTTTAATGACTCCATTAAGCTGTCCTTGTATGCGATGAATACGATTAATCATCTTTTTATTATATTCCAATATATTTCACTCCACATTCATTTTTAATAATTACATCATATTGATTAAATTTTATTTTGTCAAATACCCCCGTAGGTATTTGACAAACTATCTAATTCGTTATAATATACCCCCATAGGTATTTAAAAGGAGGTAATTATGTCACAATATAAAACGAAACACATTAATGATTTCACTAAAAAAGAATTACAAGAATTGGGTTCTAAGGGTCAATTAATTGACGTTCGACAGCCTGAAGAATTTGAATTAGGACACATTAAAAATGCTTTATTACATTCAGTTGAAAATATAGAGACTTTTAAACAAAGCAAAAATAAAACTTACTATATCTATTGTAAAAGTGGTAATAGAAGTAGAAAAGCCAGTCAATTTCTTGCACAACGCGGATACGATGTGGTGAATTTAGACGGAGGTTATACCGCATACGAACAACAACATCATAATGATAATTTATCTAAAGTAAAAGAAGATAGAGAAATTAAAGATAATCGTAAGACATTCAATTATAGTAATCTACAGTGTCCAGGACCTATTGTTAATATTAGTAAAGAAATCAAAAATATCGCTATTGGTGATCAAATAGAAGTTGTTGTGACTGATCACGGATTTTTAAATGATATTAAAAGTTGGGTCAAACAAACTGGACATACGCTTGTTAGACTCAACGATTTTGGTAATGAAATTCGCGCTATTATTCAAAAAGAAGAAAATAAAAATATAGAAGTGACACACACGAAAAGTGGAACAACAATTGTTTTATTTAGCGGCGAGCTAGATAAAGCAGTTGCAGCAATGATTATTGCTAATGGTGCTAAAGCTGCAGGTAGAGATGTAACCATCTTTTGCACATTTTGGGGCTTAAATGCACTTAAAAAAATTCAAAGTCAACGCATTAAGAAAAAAGGTATCGCAAAACTTTTTGACTTCATGCTTCCAAATTCACCAATTAACATGCCTATTTCTAAAATGAATATGTTTGGTTTAGGCAATCTAATGATGCGTTATGTCATGAAAAAGAAAAATGTCGATGATTTACCTTCTCTTATTGATCAAGCAGTTGAGCAAGGTGTTAAACTTATCGCTTGTACAATGAGTATGGATGTGATGAGCATTACAAAAGAAGAACTACGCGATGATGTAGAATACGGTGGCGTAGGTGCATATATTGGATATACAGGACAAGCTAATCACAATTTATTTATATAATTAGAAAGGAATGATATTATGTTTTTTAAACAATTTTATGATAAACATTTATCTCAAGCATCTTATTTAATCGGTTGTCAAAAAACTGGAGAAGCCATGATTATTGATCCTATTCGTGACTTATCTTCATATATTCGAGTTGCTGATGAAGAAGGTTTAACCATTACTCATGCAGCTGAAACACATATACATGCAGATTTTGCTTCAGGAATTAGAGATGTTGCTATAAAGTTAAATGCTAATATTTATGTATCGGGTGAAAGTGATGACACATTAGGTTATAAAAATATGCCTAACCACACTCATTTTGTTCAACATAATGACGATATTTATGTAGGAAATATAAAATTAAAAGTGCTTCATACACCGGGTCACACGCCAGAAAGTACAAGTTTTTTACTTACTGACGAAGGTGCTGGAGCACAAGTTCCAATGGGACTATTCAGTGGTGATTTTATTTTTGTAGGAGATATCGGTAGACCTGATTTACTAGAAAAAGCGGTTAAAGTAGAAGGATCATCTGAAATAGGCGCTAAACAAATGTTTAAATCGATTGAAAGTATTAAAGACTTACCAGACTACATTCAAATTTGGCCTGGCCATGGCGCTGGTAGTCCTTGTGGTAAATCTTTAGGTGCTATTCCAACATCTACGCTTGGCTATGAAAAACAAACGAACTGGGCTTTTTCTGAAGATAATGAAGCTACCTTTATCGATAAACTCATTTCTGACCAACCTGCACCACCACATCATTTTGCACAAATGAAAAAAATTAATCAATTCGGTATGAATTTATATCAACCTTATACGGTTTATCCAGCTACAAATCCGAACAGATTAACTTTTGATCTCCGCAGTAAGGAAGCTTATCATGGTGGACATATTGAAGGTACAATCAATATTCCATATGATAAAAATTTCATCAATCAAATTGGCTGGTATCTAAACTATGATCAAGAAATTAACTTGATTGGAGACTATCACCTTGTTTCAAAAGCAACACATACTTTACAACTTATTGGATATGATAATGTGTCTGGATATCAGTTACCACATGCTCAAATTCAAACACAATCTGTTCATAGTAAAGACATAACTGGTAATGAAGCACATGTCTTGGATGTACGTAATGATAATGAATGGAATAATGGCCACTTATCTCAAGCGGTTCATGTACCACACGGCAAACTTTTAGAAACAGATTTACCTTTCAATAAAAACGATGTTATTTATGTACACTGTCAATCTGGCATTAGAAGTTCGATAGCTATTGGTATTTTAGAACACAAAGGTTATCACAACATTATTAATGTAAATGAAGGTTACAAAGATATACATCTTTCTTAATATTTATATTAATGAAGAAGGACTATAAGTAGTTAGATATAGCTTATAGTCCCTTTTTATATTATTGGATAAACTAGTAGTTAATCATACCTATTTTCATGTACACTCATTTCTAACCTTAATTGTAATAATACACCATTTGCAGCAAATTCATCTTTTACACGCTTATGAAAATCACTTATACCTTCAAACACTTCTGCTTTAACGTGTTTGCCATGTTCGTCTCGTTCAAATGGTTTATCATATTGTTTTATAAATGAAGATATTATATCTAACTTTTCTGTAGTTATAGTATTCTGAGTATTATCATAAAAATTATTTGAATAATCTTTTTTCCATGTATTTACAACATCGAATAAATTACTAAATAAATTATTATACATATCATTTGAAATATGCGCGAACTCACTTCTTAATATAATCGTTAATTCGTTATTAAGTGTATTTAAGTTCTCAATATAATTAAAATGATTTTCCACATTCATATAGCCGAATTTAGATAATATAACAAATTGAATTAATTGTTCGATATATTCGTTCTCATCTTCGTTAATTTCTTTATTTTTTAATCCTCCAATATAATCAAACGAATCACGTATTCTCCATGTTATATCGTCCACCATTTCTACAAAATCACTGAATGAATCTGTAAATTTATGATAATCATTTTTCATTCCTTTTATTATTTTTTTGCTAGGGTCATAGTAACTTTCAGCATTGATATATTTCATATATGAATGATTTAATAAATTTACATAAGTTACTGCAATGATATATTCGTGTATTTTAAGTTTATTTCCCTGCTTAAATTTGGACTTTGTGCCTGTCTGTCCCATCTTGAAATTATTAAAGTCACTACCATGATTAAAATAGAAATCCACAACCTCATTTTTAGTAATTAAATAATTATCACAGTCAAATATTTTATTACTTATATACTTATTTACATAAGCATATAAATCAAATGTGGTTGTATTTATACCATCTGAACATTCACTTACAATTGGTTTAATATTTGATTTCCAAAATTTCTTTTGATTCTCACTTATAATGTTAAATAGCGCTTTGTAATTGTCAGTATTACTTATTTCATCTAAAATTCTAAGTAATTTTTCCTCGTCTATTTCTTTATAAAGAACATTTGTATCGTATATATCAAAATTGTAAAATAACATATTATCATCTTTCATGTCTAAACGAACGATATCATTGATATGCTGCCCTCTAAATTGATTATCTATGATAATGTTTTTCATATGTTTTTCTATTCTTTTTTCTTCATTTTTATGTTCATAGGTATGCGTAAATAGATATTTTAAAAATTGATAAACTATTTCTGTACCTCTAAATATTCTTCTCGTTTCTTCAACAAACATAAACCATTCGTAATAGCTCGATTGATCTAATTTTGATACCTTTATAAATTCACCCATTCCATCTAAATATCTAGTAACTAATATGTCTGCTGCTATATAACTTCCACTTATTTTAATAATTGGAGGTATATCACTATCATCTATTACAATTCTATCTTGTTTAACATAATAGCCCGTACTAACATTTCCACGTTCAACTTTGCATGATATGTCTGCAACAGCCTCCCAATTATTAATTGATTTTATACAATAACGATGTAAGTATTCTAAAAAATCATACACTTTGTTTACCTCTTTTCTAATTTGTCAAGCAAAAAGGCTTGCATTTATGTGTTCGTCTTTTGCTCAATACTATTCGAGCAATAAAAACAGTACACCTCTATTATAAGCAATGTAATCTTCTGAAATAGCCAGAAGATAGAATTAATTAATAATATTTAGGAGGAATTCAAATGTCTTACAAGCAAGAAGATGATTTTAAAAAATTAAAAAATAGAATTTTAGGTATTTCAATTAATTTACCAGAAGGACAAACATTTACTTTCCATGACTTGAACCGTCGTGCAAATGTACAATGCTCAAAAGCTGTACAACAAAATGTTGGACGTTGGTTCGCATATTTTGTAAAACAAGCGCCACGTGTTCCATTTATTATTATCGGTAAAAATACCAATGGTCATTTAGTATATATGAAAGTCGGACCTAATCCACTCAATGATAGCAACCCTTCGAAAGGAGGTGTTCGCTAATGAGTCATAACATCATTTTTAAAGCAAGTCCATACCATTTAGATTTACAGGCTTGGCGTAAAACTATTCTACCTAAAAAAGATGGAGATGAGAAAAAAGTGGTGACTATGTCTAGTTGTATCGCTGTTGAAGCTAAATTTTGGCATGCCTCAGAAAATACAGAAAAAATAATTATTTCTAACGGTAAAGATAAAGAACATACATTTGAATCTGATATTTTAACAACTCAAAAGTTACCTTCTTTGATTAAATATGGTCACAGTATCAATGAAAGTTATATAAGAGATTTGAGCTATGCACTACAATTAATGCGTGATGAACTGCCCACTTCTGATTTATATGATGGCTCGGGCATCATAGAAACACCCTACGGTTACATTGTAATGATAGATACCGTTTACACATCTAAACAATATGATCGGTCAGCATCTTTAGATCCTATTGTCGATAGTACTTATCTATTAGAGCCTAAAGGTACATTTAAAGATTGGTTAAATACGTATATTAACGAAGTCAAAGGTCATCTTCTTCTAGAGTTAGCGGTCGTATTTGGGATTTCTGCCTTAGTGACAAGCTTTCTGAAGCACAAACGTGAAATCGAATTTTCAGGAATTATCTTTAGTTTTACAGGCCAGTCATCAACCGGTAAATCAACAGCGGCAGCTTTAGCGGTATCCGTCGCTGGAAATCCAACCAAAGGTAATCAAACACTTTTTCGAAGTTGGAATGCCACACGTAATGCACTTGAAGGTTACTTGAGTAACAATTTTGGTATACCTATTGTATTTGATGAACTCTCATCAGCAACTTTTAAAGATACAACTGGGTTATTGTACTCTATCGCTGAAGGTCAAGGGCGTCAACGTTCCAATGTACACGGAGAAGTTAAAACGCCTAAGAATTGGGGCACTTCTGTGATTTCAACCTCTGAATACAGTATCTTTACTGATTCTGCTCAAAATGATGGTTTACGAGTGAGAACTATTGAAATTAATGAAGAGTTTACTAAAGATGCAACAAATTCTGATAATATTAAAAAATCTGTAGCACTAAACTATGGTCATGTTTTACCGTTAGTAGCTAAATATCTTATAAACCGTGAAGATGAAGTAATTCAATGGTTTCAAGAGGAGCATCATTGGTTTAATGAAACATTGAAAAATGAAACAAATAATACTGGTATTCGTATGTTTAAGCGATATGCGACTATCACTACTTCTGCCAAGATTCTAAGTCGTGTTTTAGCTACAGATATTGATGTTGCTAAAATAAGAGACTACTTTATTGATTATCATGCTCATACAGTCTCTGAACGATCACTGGCAGATAAAGCGATTGAAGTCATTACGCAATTTGTAGCACAAAACCGTGGTAAATTTTCTGATGACACAGCGTTAAAGAATATGATTGAGAATTATGGACTAATTGCCTTAAAAGATGATTATATCGAGGTCAAAATCATTGCGACTGTATTTAAAGATATGCTGAAAGAACAGCACTTTCAGGATGTCAACAATGTCGTGAATGCACTAAGAGATAAAGGATTTATCGAATCTGACCGTGATCGAATCACGACAAAAAGAACAGTCAAAGATGACTATGGCAAGAAACAGTCACTTGTCTTTTACCATTTCAAGCTAGATTCAGAATATGCGTCTATTTTTGGTCTAACTAAAGATGCTGAACCTATTAAAGCTGAAATTAACTTGGATAACAAAAAGATACTTGAATCATGGAAAAAACAGAACGATGATTTAATTGATTTTTAATAACTTAAAGATGAAATCGTACAGGAGTAGATAAAATGGATGAATTGATTGAATTACTAGCTGATTTAGTTGTTGAAGAAATTAATCATGCTGATGACTAATAATAACGCCCAACACCAGCAGGTGTTGGGCTCATCTATAAATTCGTTCATAAATATATATTATCAATTTGGAAGGAGGAAACTCGATGAAACAAGCTATTGGTTATTTACGCCAAAGTACAACCAAGCAACAATCACTCGCCGCACAGAAACAAACTATCGAAACGCTCGCTAAAAAATACAATATCCAACACATCATCTTTTATAGCGATAAGCAATCAGGCAGAACGGATAATCGAACAGGTTATCAACAAGTCATCGAACGCATTCAACAAAGACAATGTGAAGTATTATGTTGTTATCGCTTGAATCGACTACATCGTAATTTGAAAAATGCATTAAAACTTATGAAACTGTGTCAAAAGTATCATGTTCATATTCTAAGTATTCATGATGGCTATTTTGATATGGATAAAGCGTTTGATCGCCTAAAACTTAATATATTCATAAGTCTCGCAGAATTAGAGTCCGATAATATTGGTGAACAAGTCAAGAATGGTCTTAAAGAAAAGGCAAAACAAGGTAAACTCATAACAACCCATGCGCCTTTCGGTTATCACTATCAAAATGGTACTTTCATCATTAATAATGATGAATCACCTACCGTCAAAGCTGTATTCAATTATTATCTTCAAGGCTATGGTTATAAGAAAATCGCGCAATACCTAGAAACAGATGATAAATGTATTAATCGTAAACCCTACCAAGTACGCGCTATTATCACGAATCCTAATTATTGTGGTCGCGTTATCAATCAATATGGACAATATGACAACATGTTCCCATCTATTGTTTCGACCAGTATATACGAACAAGCTCAAGCAATACGAGTAAATAAACAAGTAAAGCGCACGCCTTCTGCTAATTTACTCAAACAAAAGATCAAATGTCCTTATTGTGGTTCAACCCTTACCAATATGGCCATTAGAAAAACCAATCATTCATTACGTTATTATGTCTGCCCTAAAAACATGAATGCATCACGTTTTATATGTGACTTTAAAGGCATAAACGCTGAAAACCTAGAAAAACAGGTCTTAGAATCTTGCAAAAAATTCTTTCGAGACCAACAGCTCTATTCGAAAATCAAACATGCTATTGAGAAACAGCTCAAAAAACAAAGGATGCATGATACTAGTAACACATTAACTCAGAAAAAGCTTATTGAAAATTTAGCACAAGGAAAAATTGATGTAGAAACATTCAGAGAACAGTCCCAATCAATTAATCTACAGAATAAACCTATACAAGCAATAAGTGATATTCGGATAAAAGCATCACTACAAAAGACTATACAGAAAAGTTTCACGTTAAACATGCTGTATCCCTATATTGATGAAATTCATATTACTAAAAATAAAGAATTAAGCGGAATCTATTTAAAAGATGAGCCACTAAACATTGTTAATCAAGCGGTATAATCATCGATTGCTTAATCAGAAAGGATGAAAAAATCATGCAAAAACTCAAACAAAAACGTGTCGGTATCTATGTTCGTGTATCAACAGAAATGCAAAGTACTGAAGGATATAGTATCGACGGACAAATCAATCAAATCAAAGAATATTGTAACTTTCATCATTTCGAGGTCAAAGATATATACGACGATCGTGGTATATCAGGAAAGTCTATGAACCGACCAGAACTACAACGTTTGTTAAAAGATGCGAACGAAGGTCATATCGATTGTGTCATGGTATATAAAACGAATAGACTCGCACGTAATACATCAGACTTACTGAAAATAGTTGAAGACCTTCATCGTCAAAATGTCGAATTCTTCAGCTTATCTGAACGTATGGAAGTCAACACTTCTTCGGGTAAACTCATGTTACAAATACTTGCAAGCTTTTCTGAATTTGAAAGAAACAATATTGTCGAGAACGTATTCATGGGACAAACCCGACGTGCTCAAGAAGGCTATTATCAAGGCAATTTGCCGCTGGGCTATGACAAAATACCGGATAGCAAGCATGAACTCATGATAAATCAACATGAAGCGAATATCGTCAAATATATCTTTGAGTCATATGCTAAAGGTCATGGTTATCGAAAAATGGCTAACGCACTTAATCATAAAGGTTATGTAACAAAGAAAGGTAATCCATTTAGTACATCAGCTATAGCTTATATCCTTACCAACCCCTTCTACATCGGTAAAATTCAATTTGCGAAGTATAAAGACTGGAATGAGAAACGACGTAAAGGTCTTAATGACAATCCTATAATAGCTGACGGGAAGCATTCACCTATCATTAGTCAAGAACTATGGGATAAAGTACATTCACGTATGAAGCAAGTTAGTCAAAAACCCCAAGTTCATGGAAAAGGAACCAACCTATTAACAGGTATTATTCACTGCCCACAATGTGGTGCACCAATGGCAGCTAGTAACACAACGAACACATTGAAAGATGGTACCAAGAAGCGAATACGCTATTATTCTTGTAGTAACTTTCGCAACAAGGGGTCAAAAGTATGTTCTGCGAATAGTGTTAGAGCTGATGTGATTGAGAAATACGTCATGGATCAAATACTCGAAATTGTCAAAAGTGATAAAGTCATTAACCAAGTCTTAGAACGTGTCAATCAAGAGAATAAAGTCGATATTGGTGCATTGAACCATGATATCGCTTATAAACAACAACAATACGATGAAATCCATGCGAAACTAGACAACTTGATTAAAACAATCGAAGATAATCCAGACTTAACAACAATACTCAAAGAAACAATCCATAAATATGAAACACAACTGAATGACATTACGAATCAAATTAATCAACTGAAGCAACAACAAAATCAAGAGAAAACGTCATATAATACGAAACAACTATCCGCTGTTTTACGTCGCATATTTCAAAACGTAGAATCCATGGATAAATCACAACTCAAAGCGTTATATCTCACAGTCATTGACCGAATAGATATTCGTAAAGACGAACATCGTAAAAAGCAATTCTATGTCACATTAAAACTCAATCATGAAATCACTAAACAACTCTTCCATAATACCCCTATCGACGAAGTGCGCCTCAGCACTTCGTCTTTATTTTTATCTCAAACACTCTATATTCATATATAAGTATAAGTGACTTTTTTAGCTTCTTGATTGAGTTAGGTATACAATAAAATTATGAACAATATTAATTTAGAGGAAGGATATTTTAAAATGGGAAAATTACAAGATAAAGTCGTCGTTATTACAGGTGGTGCACAAGGTATGGGAAAACTTCATGCCAAAAAAGCGATAGCTGAAGGCGCAAAAGTCGTGATAACTGATATTAATGATGAATTAGGTCAAAAAACAGCTAATTCTCTTGGAGACGATGTTTTATTTATCAAACATGATGTATCTAAAGAAACGGATTGGAATCATGTCATTCAAGAAGTTATGAACAAATGGAATCGAATTGATGTATTGGTTAATAATGCAGGAATCACATACAATAAAACAATTGACCAAATATCATTAGAAGATTATATGAAGATTGTAAATATTAATCAAGTATCTGTATTTTTAGGCATCAAAACTGTATCAAAAATTATGAAAAGTCAAAAACAAGGGTCAATCATCAATATTTCTTCAATGAATGGTCTTGTTGGTGGTGCAATTGGCTATACAGATACAAAATTTGCGGTCAGAGGTATGACAAAAGCTGCGGCTAAAGAATTGTCTCCATACAATATTCGAGTTAATTCAGTACACCCAGGTGTTATAAAAACACCAATGTTAGAACAAGACGATGTTAAAGAAGCCGTTAAAGAATTCGAAAAAACAATTCCAATGCGAAGAGTTGCACAACCCGAAGAAGTATCTAAACTTGTATGTTTCTTAGGGTCTGACGATGCTTCTTATTCTACAGGATCAGAATTTGTTATAGATGGTGGTATTACTGCACTATAAATGATAAATCAATTAAAATATAAATAGTTCTCTTGAATAAATTTTAGGCGAAGTGCTGAGGAGCACTTCGCCTCAGACTGTCGACAAAGTCCTACGGACTTGT
>NZ_KV808520.1:0-14072 GCF_001812305.1 Staphylococcus sp. HMSC056G08 | reverse complement strand
TTAGAAGTCAGAACATTTATGTCCCGACCCCTTTCTATTGTATAGATAATGCACTTATTGTATATTCTGACTAGGGATTGTTATTATTAATCAGAAATAGATAGTCTACTTTATAGAAATGTGACAATTCTTTTAAAAAACACTCTTTACTAAACTCAACAATCCTTAACCGCCTTAATGGGCGGTTTTTTTATGCTGAGAGAGTGTCTGTGTTGATTGATATATACATTTATAGAGTAATATACATAAAAAGTCACTACACCTTAGTGCAGCGACTCGCTAAAATCATTAAAAAGGTATAGTATGACTAAAATGTACCTAGCAGGCACGTATATATAATAACATGAAAGTTCTGATTTGCATAAGAGGATTCAAAAAACTGCGATATAAATAATAGTAAAGGACGATCTAATATTAAGCTGTCGTATGTTTAACGTAATGCACTGAAATGATGTAAAAGAAATTTAATACTAATTCAAAACTCAAAAATAAGCTGTGTCATCAGAATCCAAAATTGGTTTTTGTAAAAGTACACAACGCAAAATTGCGTTCTGATGATTTCTTCTTAGAAAGCACTTATCAAGCAGGAACTGGTAAACCATATAAACACTACTTGCTTACTAAAAAAAATGTGGGATGGTCTCGACAGTGGACGAACCTTTAAAAAAGGCATATGAAATATTAGCAAGTCACTATTAAGTCTATTTATAGACGCATAAGAGTATATCTGATGAAAGTAGATATGTAGGTTTATCAATGTCGCATAACTATTTTGTAATAAACAAAGCTATAATGTTATTGAAATAGAAGTGATTGAAAAGCGATTTATAACTAGCAAATATTTGAGTGGAAAAAGAAAATTAAACTATTAGCGCTAATGTTACTAATAGTTAAAATAAACCAAATGAATTTAGTTTTACTTTCCTTGTCAAAAATTTAATAAGGTGCTAGTATGTAAATATGTGTAGGGGGTCTCCCTGAACATTATTGATATTCTCTATTCATATCCGAATAGTGAACCTTTAATTTTATAATTATAAGTGGCATCTATTTTATATAGATGTCTTTTTTATGCAATTCATTGGATAAATCAACGTACCCTTATTAAAAATTAATGATATTGTTATCTTATTCTAATATGCACGTGCATTAATAAGTGATTTGACAATTAAACCTAATACTCAGACAAAATTTAACTTACTATCAATAAACGTTGTGCAAATGTTGAAGGGGAATATTAAAGTTAAATATAATGGTTAATTCAACAAAAAGGGGAATAAAGTCATTTATATGTCGCGTATAATTCCATAGTCAGAAAGATTATGACTTAATATAGTTTTCTGCCTTGAAAAATTCTTTAAACATGTTTTATTAATCATTATAGGGATATAATAAATAGATAAGTCTCGTCCTAGACTTATAGGTGCTTTTATAAGCAATATCCCTATCTGATTATTTGACTGCCCCTTTGCTTTCTCATGTAGCAAAGGGGTTTTTATTATTAAATATTGAAAAGAGATCATATAACATCAAGTAGCGTACTAAAAAGTTAATTAAACGTTAACTTACTTATTCTAAATCATATAAATAGGTGCTGAGAGAGCGTCTGTATTGCATTGATAAAAAAATTTGAGCATAATAGCACAATTATTAGTGCAATGTAAAATGAGGAGGTAATTATGATTATAAATACGGATTATAGTGAGTATTTAAAAAACAAAGTAAAAAAAGCAGATTATATTATAGATAGATTGTATAATGTAATCGTGGGATTTGAAGAGTTAGAATATAGTAAATCAGATACTTTAAAATTAGCAGAATTATACTCAACCATTGATGTTATTGAAGGTTTATGTATAACAGATAATCAATTTCATAGGTTTATAGAAGACTACGTTGTGCATGTGAGATTATTTTACTATAATCTGGCGAATATTATTACTGGTAAAGAAAATAATATATCATTGATTACAGAAGAGTATGATATGTATGTGAAAGTATTTAAAGAAACATATAAATTATTAGATAGTATTGAATGATTATAGGGGTTTTTCAGAAGAAATGGGTTAAATAGTTATGTATTTTTTTATGTTTAAACTCTACTATAAGTGGTAATATATTTATTGTGTAGATATTGACCAAATCTACACTGCAAAACACACGCATTTGTTTGTAAATGCATCCCTATATTGACTCCCCCTTATTCTCTCGTGTGAATGGGGGGATTGTATATATGGTTAAAATATAGTATAGTGACTTTAGGGAATAGTAGCTTAGCGAACAGTGACGATTCATGTCCCGGGAAAATGTTTTTTCTATTCATTGTAAAATCCTTTATATTAAAGTGATTTAACCGCCTATATGGCGGTTTTTTTATGCTGAGAAAGCTATTTTTGAATTAAGAATCATAGATTATAAGAAAAAATCATAAACTATAACCTTTTGCTATGTCGAAATAACAAAAAAACCACCTTTATTGGTGGTTGAATCAAAAATATAAAAAGCGTTGGTTAAATTAACATAGAAACTGTTAATCATACCTTTTGGGTATATATGTATATTAACATATTTAAGTGAGATAGTGTAGGGAAAAGTAAAAGACAATATATATTTCCTTAATTTTTCCTTATTTTCCAAGAAAACCCTTTAGTGATAAGGTTAGAAAAACATGAATTACCCCCTCGGAGGGAATCGAACCCCCATTTCAAGAACCGGAATCTTACGTGTTATCCATTACACTACGAGGGGTAAATATTAACATGCAATTATTAGTGTACCTGTCTCGTGTAGAGTGGTCAATATGATGATATTATAAAGGTGTGAGTTTTATTTTTGACCATTTTTGACTTTTAGGTTAAAATAAGGATAATTCATAAAAGTACAAGGAGGAAATAGAATGAATTTAATTCCTACAGTAATTGAAACAACAAATCGCGGCGAACGTGCTTATGACATTTACTCAAGATTATTGAAAGACCGTATTATTATGTTAGGTTCAGCAATTGATGATAACGTAGCAAACTCAATCGTATCACAATTGTTATTCTTACAAGCACAAGATGCTGAGAAAGATATTTATCTATATATCAACTCTCCAGGTGGTAGTGTAACAGCTGGATTCGCAATTTATGATACTATCCAACACATTAAACCAGATGTACAAACAATTTGCATCGGTATGGCTGCTTCAATGGGTTCATTCTTGCTTGCAGCAGGTGCTAAAGGTAAACGTTTCGCATTACCTAACGCTGAAGTAATGATTCACCAACCACTAGGCGGTGCACAAGGTCAAGCGACTGAAATCGAAATCGCAGCAACACACATCTTAAAAACACGTGCTAAATTAAACAAAATCTTATCAGAACGTACAGGTCAATCAATTGAACAAATTGAAAAAGACACTGATCGTGATAACTTCTTAACTGCAGATGAAGCTAAAGAATACGGCTTGATCGACGAAGTTATGCAACCTGAAAAATAAGTTGTTATTAAATATAGAAATGAAAAGAGTTCCGGGGGTTTTCCGGAACTCTTATTTTTGTCTTTTATAATGTTTTATTAAGTTAATGACGGTCCACCCTAATATAATAATTCCAACTATTAGGTAAAACAGTGCAATATATAAAGAAGGGATAGCTCGCGTCATTGAAAAACTGCCGATACATATTAAAAGTAATCCAGCAATGATTACTAAAATACGTGTTACAAGACTGCTTTTATCCATTCATACACCTTCATTCACTATACTTGCTATATCTGTATAAACGCTCGAATTTTTTATGATTTCATTTAGTAATAAGCGCTCACAATACAAATATATTATATAGCTTTTTACTCATGAACTAAACTATCAAGTGCTGATTTTAAGTCAGGATATGCAAATTTGAAACCATAAGCATCTAGGCGGTTCGGAATTGCTTTTTGCGTATCTAAGATAATCGTTGCTCTTTGTCCTAAGACTAAGCGTAACAGTGCACTTGGTACCCATAATTCATGAGGTTTGTGCATTGCACGTGCTAAAGCATAACCGAATAAGTTTTGACGCTCAGCAATAGGTGTTGTCATATTGAAGACGCCTGAAGCATCATCTTGATTGATTAAGAAAAGAATCGCACGTGTTAAATCTGTAATGTGAATCCATGAATACCATTGGAAACCAGTGCCTAATTTACCACCGAGATAGAATCGGTAAGGCAATTCCATAGTTGGTAAGGCACCACCTTCATCTGAAAGCACCATACCAAAACGACCGATAATGACACGCGTATCATGTTGTTCGAATTTACGCGCAAAACGTTCCCATTGATATGTGATATCAGATAGGAAATCATGCGGATCGCATTTTGATAATTCTGTGTAAGTACGGTGCACATCTGGTGTATAATAACCTACTGCACTTGCGTTGAATAAAATTCCAGGGAACTTACCTTTATGTTCAAACAATTCATAAAGTGATTGTGTGGCTTGAATACGACTTAACATCAAAGTTTGTTTATATTCATCTGTCCATCTTTTATTCAATGATGCACCTGCTAAGTTAATCACAATATCAATATGATCTGGGACTTTATCTTCCCAACCTTCTTTACTCCAGTTAACATAGGTGATCTTATCATCTAAGTTTTGACGATCTTGACGAGTTAAAATAGTAATATGTGAATCTGTACTGTGTATTGCATCTACTAAATGACTGCCAACTAAACCTGTACCGCCTGTAATAAGAAATTCTTTCATTTTTATATTCACCTCATTAATATTAAACAACGTTTTGGATACCGAAACCCAATAGATTATAGACATTCTAAACATTCATTATTTATTCAATGTTTAGTCATTAATATGTCAATTTAAACTATGTAATCTTGTTTAAATCACTTATAGCTAAGTTATAATAGAAGTACCTTCGAAATTAATTAAACATCTCTTAATTAAAAATAGTATACCCCATAATATACATGCGAAGGTGAAATTTTGACTCCCTTTAGTATTGGACCTATGCGAGCAACGTATAGGTCCTTTATCATGTCTTTTTACGGTTGTTAATGTAGTATATTATAACAATCTTATATCAATTAATCATCTTACTTGGTTTTTGACCAATTGTCTTCTGTTAACCCATTCAAATAAATATTGAAATTATAAAATGTTTCCTAAGCAAAATAATGTATACCCTAGTGGAAAATGTTATGATATATAAATGAATACAGCTCAGATATAATAGTGAAGATGTTGTAAAAAAGGGTATGAGTTAATATATCAAAATAAGTAACTCAAGTAACTTATAGAAAATGAAAAGGGATTGGAAAGAGGAGAGCACATGTCTAACAATAAAATGAGCAAACCCGCTAAGATACTAAGTGCTGTAATCGTATTTTTCTTATTATTCGGTTTAGCATTTGCGACTTTTGCTTTTGTAGATAATAACAAGAAGAGCAGCGAACGATACAGTCAACAACAGAAAAAAGAAGAGCAAGAGAAAAAAGATCGTGCTGAAAAGAAAAAACGAGAGGCAGAAAAACGTAAAAAAGAAAAAGAAGAAGAGGAACAACGTCAACAAGAAATTGCTGATCAACAAGCAGCAGAGCAAGCAAGACAAAATGAATTAGCTGCACAACGTGAACAACAAAGACAACAAGCTGAACAAGCCCGTCAAAATGCAGCAACACAAAAAACGCAACAAAAAGAACAAAAACCACAAAAAGATAGTTCTGATGATAAAGAAGCACAACAAAAAGCTCAAGAACAAGCAGAGAAACAACGTGAGCAAGCTAGAGAAGCAGCTCAAGAAAGACAAAAAGCACAACAAGAAGCTCAGCAAAAACGTCAAGAACAAGCACAACAGCAAGCTAAAGAGCAAGCACAGCAACAACGAGAACAACAAGCTGCTCAGCAAAAACAACAGCAACAACAAAAACAGCAACAGCAAGAAAAACAACAACAAAGCAGTCAGCCCAGGCCAGGGCAAGAACAGCAGTCAAGGTCAGTAAATGAATCACAAAGCACTCAGCAAAGACAAGCACCACAACAAAATACACAATCAAGTCAGTCTTCAAGCTCGAACCAATCAAGTTCAAGTCAATCGAGCCAACAGAAGTCAGACGATTAATTCATAAAAAGGACCGCAATGCCAAAAGCACTGTGGTCCTTTCATTATGAGATAAAACTGATTAGCCAAGTGATAACGAGTGCGATAATCGCAACAACAGGTAAACAACCGCATCCGAATGGCGTGCAGCCGAAGGAATAATATTTTATTTTTCTATCCTGTTCGAAGCGGGAACGCTGGTGTTCACTTGGACTATGTTTAAAGTAATCATCATCTTTATAGCGAGGGTCATTGGGATCAATGACTTCAGGTTGGTCATTATTTGTCATGCAACTACCTCCTTCGTACATATCCATTATAAAGTAGGGAATACTGAAAATATAATGATAAGAAAAAGTGGTTTTCAGATGATTTCTTAAGTGGAAAAAGGGTATAATATATTTGTAAAGGTAGTGTTGTTCACAACAATATTGCTTAAATGAAGTTGAAGTGAGTGTTTAAGCTTGCTTTTTATTCCAGATGATAGTATTATGACAATTGTAAGAGATGTTATTTTTTTGTCCCACCTGGGACTAAAAACGTCAAAGCATGGTTGCATGTTGACCCTTAAATAAAAAGAGGAGGAAATAGTAGTGGAAGACTTGCTTAAAGTCCAACAGAAATTGATTCCTGAGCTTGTCGAAAAAATGTATCGAAGATTTACAATACTCACTACTATCAAAATGCACCAGCCAGTCGGAAGAAGAAGTTTAAGTGAATATATGAATTTGACTGAACGTGTGTTGAGATCAGAAACGAATACGTTGAAAAAGCAAGAATTAATCAAGGTAAAACCGACAGGAATGGAATTAACTCCTGAAGGCGATGAATTGATTGAATCCTTAGAATCATACTTTGACATGTATTCAGACGGTTATCATCTAGCACAACTGTTAAAAGAACGTTATCAAATTAAAAACGTTTATGTTGTTCCTGGTGATACCGATATGGATAGTGCTGTAAAAAAAGAGATGGGCAGCCAGGCAGGTCAGTTATTAGAACGAACTTTTTACGAAGGTGCTATCGTTTCTATCACAGGCGGTTCCACAATGGCCTCTGTGAGTGAATCAATGCATGTACTACCATTCAAAACATTCTATGTCCCCGCAAGAGGTGGCTTAGGTGAAAATGTGGTATATCAGGCGAATACGATTGCAGCAAGTATGGCACAGCAAACTGGCGGAGAATATACAACATTATATGTTCCTGACAATGTCAGTGAATCAACATATGAGTTGTTGCTTCAAGAGCCCTCAGTTCGTAATACATTAGAAATAATTAAACAATCAAATATAACCGTCCACGGCATTGGTGATGCGCTGAAAATGGCAAATAGACGTCATTCGTCTAAACAAGTGATTGAAAAGCTTCAACATCACAATGCAGTCGGAGAAGCATTTGGATATTATTTCGACAGCGAAGGTCATATCGTTCATAAAGTTAAAACGATAGGACTTCAAATGGAAGATTTAGTATCGAAGCAATATATCTTTGCTGTAGCTGGAGGTGCTTCAAAAGGAGATGCGATCAGAGCGTATCTATCCATTGCTCCTAAGAACACAATTCTAATTACAGATGAAGGCGCAGCAAGAAATATAGTTCAATCACAATCAATTTAGTTTAAAAAAGTGACTTCACTTTTTAACAATATCTTTTAAAGGAGGCCATAATAATGGCAGTTAAAGTAGCAATTAATGGTTTTGGTAGAATCGGTCGTTTAGCATTCAGAAGAATTCAAGATGTTGAAGGTATCGATGTAGTAGCAGTAAACGACTTAACAGATGATGAAATGTTAGCACACTTATTAAAATACGATACAATGCAAGGACGTTTCACTGAAGAAGTTGAAGTTGTAGATGGCGGATTCCGCGTGAATGGTAAAGAAGTTAAATCATTCGAAGAACCAGATGCAAGCAAATTACCTTGGAAAGATTTAGACATTGATGTCGTATTAGAATGTACTGGTTTCTACACTAGCGACGAAAAAGCACAAGCTCACATTGACGCAGGTGCTAAAAAAGTATTAATCTCTGCACCAGCAACTGGTGACGTTAAAACAATCGTTTATAACGTAAACCAAGATACTTTAGACAGCTCTGACGTAATCGTTTCAGGTGCTTCTTGTACTACAAACTCACTTGCTCCAGTAGCAAAAGTATTAAATGACAGCTTCGGTTTAGTAGAAGGTTTCATGACTACTATCCACGCTTACACTGGTGACCAAAATACTCAAGATGGTCCACACAGAAAAGGCGACAAACGTCGTGCTCGTGCAGCAGCTGAAAACATCGTTCCTAACTCAACTGGTGCTGCTAAAGCAATCGGTAAAGTAATTCCTGAAATCGACGGAAAATTAGACGGTGGCGCTCAACGTGTTCCTGTAGCAACTGGTTCATTAACTGAATTAACAGTTGTATTAGACAAAGACGTAACAATCGAAGAAGTAAACGAAGCTATGAAAGCAGCTTCTAACGAATCATTCGGTTACAACGAAGACGAAATCGTATCTTCAGACGTAGTTGGTATGACATTCGGTTCATTATTCGATGCAACTCAAACTCGTGTTATGACTGTATCTGGTCGTCAATTAGTTAAAGTTGCAGCTTGGTATGACAACGAAATGTCTTACACTGCACAATTAGTACGTACTTTAGAATACCTTATCAAAGACGTAAAATAATCTATAAACAATAATATTAAGGTCTGAATTTAACAAGCGGTAATGTGTTGTTGAAATTCGATGACCAGCTTATGAGTAAGCGGGGAGGCACATACGCTTCTCCGCTTATTTTCATTAAGTACATGGTTATTAGAGTAGATATTTTCAGAAACATGAAAAATTTCATTTGATTCTGTATTTATATCTGCATTATTTCTGCCCATATGCTAACCTCAAATTACAGACATTTTATAAATTCGCGCTTTTATTCAAAGGAGGAAGTTTTGATGGCAAAAAAACATGTATCTGATTTAGATTTAAAAGGGAAAGTCGTATTAGAACGTGCAGACTTCAACGTACCATTAAAAGATGGAGAAATTACAAACGATAACCGTATCGTTCAAGCTTTACCAACAATTGAGTATATCCTTGATCAAGGTGGTAAATTAGTTTTATTCTCTCACTTAGGTAAAGTTAAAGAAGAAAGTGATAAAGAAAAATTAACATTAAAACCTGTAGCAGTTCGCTTAAGCGAAAAATTAGGCAAAGATGTTAAATTCGTACCGCAAACACGTGGTAAAGAACTAGAAGATGCAGTTGCTGCATTAAAAGAAGGCGAAGTACTTTTAGTTGAAAATACACGTTTCGAAGACTTAGACGGTAAAAAAGAATCTAAAAATGATCCAGAATTAGGTAAATACTGGGCATCTTTAGGTGATGTATTCGTTAACGATGCATTCGGTACAGCACACCGTTCACACGCTTCAAACGTAGGTATTGCATCTCACTTAGAAAGTGCAGCTGGCGACTTGATGGAAAAAGAAATCAAATTTATCGGTGGCGTTGTAAACAACCCTGATAAACCAGTTGTAGCAATCTTAGGTGGAGCGAAAGTTTCAGATAAAATCGGTGTAATCGAAAACTTATTAAATGTTGCTGATAAAGTCTTAATCGGTGGCGGTATGGCATATACTTTCCTTAAAGCACAAGGCTATGAAATCGGTAAATCTTTATTAGAAGCTGACAAAGTAGACTTTGCTAAAGATTTATTAGAACGTGCTGGAAACAAAATCGTTTTACCAGTTGATGGTAAAGTAGCTAAAGAATTCTCAAACGATGCACAAATCACAGTTGTAGATATCGATCAAATTCCTGAAGATCAAGAAGCATTAGATATCGGACCAAAAACTGTTGAATTATTCAAAAAAGAATTAGAAGGTGCGCATACAGTAGTATGGAACGGACCTATGGGTGTATTCGAATTCGAAAACTTCGCACAAGGTACTATCGGTGTTTGTGAAGCTATTGCTGAATTAAAAGATGCAACTACAATCATCGGTGGCGGTGACTCAGCTGCAGCAGCAATGATGCTTGGATTCGAAGATGACTTCACACACATTTCAACTGGCGGCGGTGCATCATTAGAATATCTAGAGGGTAAAGAATTACCTGGTATTGCATCAATTAGCGACAAATAAGTTGTAACTTATTAATAAACTTTCAAGGAGCGTTTTATAATGAGAAAACCAATTATTGCAGGTAACTGGAAAATGAACAAAACAGTACAAGAGGCAAAAGACTTTGTTAAAGCTTTACCTCAATTACCTGATACAAACGAAGTTGAAGCTGTTATCTGTGCACCAACAATTCAATTAGATGCATTAACTACAGCAGTTAAAAACGGTGAAGCTGAAGGATTAGCAATCGGTGCAGAAAACACTTATTTCGAAGATAACGGTGCTTTCACTGGTGAAACTTCTCCAGTTGCGTTAGCTGACTTAGGTGTGAAATACGTTATCATCGGTCACTCAGAACGTCGTGAATTATTCTTCGAAACTGATGAAGATGTTAACAAAAAAGCACATGCAGTATTCAACCACGGTATGACACCAATTATCTGCGTAGGTGAAACACTTGAACAACGTGAAGGCGGAAAAGCTGAAGAAGTTGTCGGCGAACAAGTTAAAAAAGCATTAGAAGGCTTATCAGACGATCAATTGAAACAAGTTGTCATTGCTTATGAACCAATCTGGGCAATCGGTACTGGTAAATCTTCAACTGCTAAAGATGCAAACGAAATGAGTGCATTCGTTCGTAAAACAGTTGCAGATCTTGCTAGCCAAGAAGTTGCAGATGCAGTACGTATTCAATATGGCGGTAGCGTAAAACCTAACAACATTGCTGAATATATGGCTGAATCTGATATCGACGGCGCATTAGTCGGCGGAGCTTCATTAAAAGTTGAAGACTATGTAAAATTATTAGAAGGTGCTAAATAATATGGCGAAACAACCTACAGCATTAATCATCCTTGATGGTTTTGCAAATAGAGAAGATGTACACGGAAACGCAGTTAAACAAGCGCATAAACCTAACTTTGACCGTTATTATGCAAAATATCCTACAACTCAAATCGAAGCAAGTGGTCTTGAAGTAGGTCTTCCTGCAGGTCAAATGGGTAACTCAGAAGTAGGTCACATGAACATTGGTGCTGGCCGAATTGTTTACCAAAGTTTAACTCGCATTAATAAATCAATTGAAGACGGCGACTTCTTTGAAAACGAAGTATTAAACGAAGCAATTGAACACGTTAAAGCAAACAATTCTGCATTGCATGTATTTGGTTTACTATCTGACGGTGGTGTACACAGTCACTACACACATCTATTTGCAATCTTAAAATTAGCTAAACAACAAGGGCTTGATAAAGTCTATGTACATGGTTTCTTAGACGGCCGTGACGTAGATCAAAAATCAGCATTAAAATATGTGAAAGAAACTGAAGAACAATTCAAAGAAATCGGTATTGGTCAATTTGCATCAATTTCTGGTCGTTATTATGCAATGGACCGTGACAAACGTTGGGAACGTGAAGAAAAAGCGTATAACGCAATTCGTGACATTAATACACCTGAGTATGCAACAGCAGAAGAAGGTATCGAAGCAAACTATGCGAATGATTTAACTGACGAATTCGTTGTACCATTCTCAATCAAAGAACAAAATGAAGGCGTTCAAGATGGAGACTCAGTAGTATTCTTCAACTTCCGTCCTGACAGAGCGGGCCAACTTTCTGAAATCTTCACAAACAAAGATTTCAAAGGCTTTGAAGTGAACCAACCTAAAGATTTATTCTTTGCGACTTTCACAAAATACAACGATCAAGTTAATGGTCGTGTTGTATTTGAAAAAGTAGATTTAAAACAAACAATCGGTGAAGTTGCTGAAGCAAACAACTTAACACAATTAAGAATTGCCGAAACTGAAAAATATCCTCATGTTACTTACTTCATGAGTGGTGGCCGCAATGAAGAATTTGAAGGAGAACGTCGTATTTTAATCGACTCTCCAAAAGTTGCAACGTATGACTTAAAACCTGAAATGAGCGCGTATGAAGTAAAAGATGCTTTATTAGGCGAGTTAGATAAAGGTGACTTAGACTTAATCATCTTAAACTTTGCGAACCCAGATATGGTTGGACACAGTGGTATGTTAGAGCCTACTGTAAAAGCAATTGAAGCAGTAGATGAATGTCTTGGTGAAGTCGTAGACAAAATCTTAGAAATGGGTGGCCATGCAATTATTACAGCTGACCATGGTAACTCAGACCAAGTATTAACAGACGATGATCAACCAATGACAACACACACAACTAACCCAGTTCCAGTTATCGTTACTAAAGAAGGCGTGACATTACGTGAAACTGGTAAATTAGGAGATTTAGCTCCAACGTTACTTGATTTACTTGATGTTAAACAACCTGAAGAAATGACTGGTGAGTCATTAATTAAACATTAATTGTTCACAATCAATATCGTTTAATTAATTCATTTTTTAAGCAAGACAAGTTATAATATATATGAAAGCAATTATGAAAAGGAGATTATCAACATGCCAATTATTACAGATGTTTATGCTCGCGAAGTCCTAGATTCTCGCGGTAATCCAACAGTTGAAGTAGAAGTATTAACTGAAAGCGGTGCATTCGGTCGTGCATTAGTACCATCAGGTGCATCTACAGGTGAATACGAAGCCGTAGAATTACGTGACGGTGACAAAAAACGTTACGGTGGTAAAGGTGTTACTAAAGCAGTTGAAAACGTAAACGAAATTATTGCTCCTGAAATCGTTGAAGGAGAATTCTCAGCATTAGATCAAGTTTCAATTGATAAAATGATGATTCAATTAGACGGAACAGAAAACAAAGGTAAATTAGGTGCTAACGCTATCCTTGGTGTTTCTATTGCTGTTGCACGTGCTGCAGCTGACTTCTTAGGTCAACCACTTTATAAATATTTAGGTGGATTCAATGGTAAACAATTACCAGTTCCAATGATGAACATCGTTAACGGTGGTTCTCACTCAGATGCGCCAATCGCATTCCAAGAATTCATGATTTTACCTGTTGGAGCTGACACATTCAAAGAAGCATTACGCTGGGGTGCTGAAATCTTCCACAACTTAGCTAAACTTCTTAAAGGTCGTGACTTAGAAACTGCAGTAGGTGATGAAGGTGGTTTCGCACCTAAATTCCACGGTACTGAAGATGCTGTAGACACAATCTTAGAAGCAATCAAAACTTCTGGTCTTGAACCAGGTAAAGATGTATTCTTAGGATTTGACTGTGCTGCTTCTGAATTCTATGAAGACGGCGTATACGACTACACTAAATTCGAAGGTGAAGGCGGCGCTAAACGTACTTCAGCTGAACAAGTTGACTACTTAGAAGAATTAGTTAACAAATACCCAATCATCACTATCGAAGATGGTATGGACGAAAACGACTGGGATGGTTGGAAACAACTTACAGATCGTTTAGGTAAAAAAGTTCAATTAGTAGGTGACGACTTATTCGTTACTAACACTAAAAAATTATCTGAAGGTATCGAAAAAGGTATTGGTAACTCAATCTTAATCAAAGTTAACCAAATCGGTACTTTAACTGAAACATTTGACGCTATCCAAATGGCTCAAAAAGCTAACTACACAGCAGTTATTTCTCACCGTTCAGGTGAAACTGAAGATACTACAATTGCTGACATCGCAGTTGCTACAAACGCTGGTCAAATCAAAACAGGTTCATTATCAAGAACTGACCGTATCGCAAAATACAACCAATTATTACGTATTGAAGACGAATTATACGAAACAGCTGAATTTGACGGCATCCATTCTTTCTACAATTTAGACAAATAAGATAGACTTTACTGATATTGAGTTCACGCAAAATTTAATTCAGTAACTTTACTACAGAAACTGTTAAGGTCTCATCAACCTTAGCAGTTTCTTTTGGCTCTCTGTCAAATAGGGCTGGTGAGCAAAAACACA
>NZ_KV808519.1:0-576 GCF_001812305.1 Staphylococcus sp. HMSC056G08 | reverse complement strand
TCAAGTTATAACGGTAGTTTGTCTACGGTCTGACAAGATTCCTATATTCTTTAGGAATCTTGTTTTTTCTATTTTTATGGTGATAAAGAGCAGATAAGATAATGTGTAATAATCACAAAAAAGTTAAATATTTTAAGGATTGTTTAATTATTAATGATTTTATATATAAAGAGCAGTATAATAAAGTTGTTAATATATTATGAATAATATTCAAGTAATTTTATTGTTTTTTAATTTGTCGATATTTAAGTTGAGTTAAATTTAAAGGGTGTAATTTGTTTTACAATGATGAAGATAATTAGTCTATCAAAATAAAGGGGTTGGGACTGTTATGAGTGATAATTTGTCATTATTCATTGACTATATCAATGATAATATAATCTATGGTAGTGAAATCAAACGGGAGAAATTAGAGAATTTATTTAATCAATTTGCTATAAAAAATGTTGAAAAGAACATTGTCTATGATGAACTGAAATCTTTAGATATTACAATCATTGAGTCACAGGATTCATATAAAAATAAATTGAAGAGATTATTTTCGGTTCTGTTGCAAAGTAAAAAAATATAGCTAAC
>NZ_KV808518.1:0-15887 GCF_001812305.1 Staphylococcus sp. HMSC056G08 | reverse complement strand
TTCAAAAATTATATGGAGATCTGTATAATAAAGAGTAGTTTTAATTATTAATCTGTAGACAGATTGTGAAAAGATGCACTTAAACTAACGGGGCAGTTATGTTTAAGATACTTTAAAATTTGGTTAAAATCTCCGAAAGGATTGGTTTCTAACATTAGAAATCAATCCTTTTTAATATTAATTATATATCATTCAAACAATCGTTTGACTATTTGTTTATGGTGGGATATATTATAATCATCAAACAAACAGTCATTTGAATAAGGAGGATAATTATGACAAAAAATATGTGTGAAGTTACCTATATTCATGAAGATAAGGTAAACAGGGCTAAAAAAGACCTTGCTAAACAGAATCCTATGGATGTAGCGAAAGTTTTTAAGGCTCTATCAGATGATACAAGAGTTAAAATTGCTTATGTTTTGTCTTTAGAGGGAGAGTTATGTGTTTGTGATGTAGCTAATATCATTGAATCTTCAACGGCTACGGCATCCCATCATTTAAGATTATTGAAAAATTTAGGTATAGCAAAATACCGTAAAGAAGGAAAATTAGTCTATTATTCACTAGATGATGAGCATGTTAAACAGCTTGTAGAAAAAGCTTTCTTGCATCAAAAGGAGGTTGCTAGTATTGGATAGTTCAGCAAAAACATTAACAGAAGATAAACAGGTTTACCGTGTGGAGGGTTTCTCGTGTGCGAATTGTGCTGGGAAGTTTGAAAAAAATGTGAAAGAACTACCAGGGGTGTATGATGCTAAAGTCAATTTCGGAGCTTCCAAAATTGATGTCTTTGGCAGTGCAACCGTTGAAGATCTGGAAAAGGCTGGTGCTTTCGAGAATCTTAAAGTGGCACCAGAGAAGGCTAGAAGACGGGTCGAACCAGTGGTAACAGAAGATAAAAATGTTTACCGTGTGGAGGGATTTTCCTGCGCAAACTGTGCTGGGAAGTTTGAAAAAAATGTAAAACAACTAGCTGGAGTTCAAGATGCAAAAGTGAACTTTGGCGCTTCCAAAATTGATGTATATGGAAATGCATCGGTTCAAGAGCTTGAAAAAGCAGGTGCTTTCGAGAATCTTAAGGTAATTCCTGAAAAACTGGCGAATCCATCGATACAAGCGGTCAAAGAAGACACTAAGGCTCCTAAAGAAGAGAAAATACCGTTTTATAAAAAACACAGCACATTGCTGTTTGCCACATTACTGATTGCTTTTGGTTACCTTTCTCACTTTGTAAATGGAGAAGATAACCTTGTAACGTCCATGTTATTTGTAAGTTCGATTGTAATTGGCGGATATTCACTATTTAAAGTTGGTTTTCAAAATTTGATACGCTTTGATTTCGACATGAAAACCCTGATGACCGTTGCAGTTATTGGAGCTGCCATCATTGGTGAATGGGCAGAGGCATCCATTGTTGTCATTCTCTTTGCAATCAGTGAAGCACTTGAACGTTTTTCTATGGATAGAGCAAGACAGTCCATTCGTTCATTGATGGATATTGCCCCAAAAGAAGCACTTGTTAGGCGGAATGGTCAGGAAATAATGATCCATGTGGACGATATTGCCGTGGGTGATATTATGATCGTCAAACCAGGGGAGAAAATTGCCATGGATGGGATCATTATAAATGGTGTGTCGGCTGTCAACCAGGCTGCTATAACAGGAGAATCTGTCCCTGTTGCCAAAACGGTAGATGATGAAGTATTTGCAGGCACGCTTAACGAAGAGGGACTACTTGAAGTAAAAATCACCAAATACGTAGAGGATACAACTATCTCCAAGATTATTCATCTGGTTGAGGAAGCACAAGGGGAGCGCGCTCCAGCGCAAGCATTCGTAGATAAATTTGCGAAATATTATACGCCGATCATTATGGTTATTGCGGCGCTCGTTGCAGTCGTTCCACCTTTATTCTTTGGTGGAAGTTGGGATACTTGGGTTTATCAAGGATTAGCGGTACTTGTAGTTGGATGTCCGTGTGCATTAGTTATTACTACTCCAATCTCGATTGTCTCGGCAATTGGAAATGCAGCTAAAAAAGGTGTGTTGATTAAAGGCGGTGTCTATCTAGAGGAATTAGGAGCCATTAAGGCAATCGCATTTGATAAAACAGGAACACTGACAAAAGGTGTACCAGTGGTAACAGATTTTAAAGTGTTAAATGATCAAGTGGAAGAAAAAGAGCTGTTTTCCATTATTACAGCTTTAGAATATCGATCACAACATCCACTTGCTTCAGCAATAATGAAGAAAGCAGAGCAAGATAATATTACTTATTCCGATGTTAGAGTGAAGGACTTCACTTCTATTACAGGTCGGGGCATTCAAGGGAATATAGATGGAACAACCTATTACATTGGCAGTCCAAGGCTTTTTAAAGAATTAAATGTTTCCGATTTTAGCCTTGAGTTTGAAAATAAAGTGAAAGTTTTACAAAACCAAGGGAAAACGGCCATGATTATTGGAACGGACCAAACAATCCTCGGCGTGATTGCTGTAGCAGATGAGGTCCGCGAAACAAGTAAAAATGTGATTCTAAAACTTCATCAGTTAGGAATCAAGCAAACAATTATGCTGACAGGTGATAATCAAGGTACCGCAGAAGCAATCGGTGCTCATGTAGGCGTTTCTGATATTCAGTCCGAATTGTTGCCACAGGATAAGTTGGACTATATTAAAAAAATGAAAGCCGAGCATGGTAATGTAGCTATGATTGGCGATGGCGTCAATGATGCTCCTGCACTTGCTGCATCCACTGTTGGCATTGCAATGGGCGGTGCTGGAACAGATACTGCCATCGAGACAGCTGATATTGCATTAATGGGAGATGATTTAAGTAAGCTTCCATTTGCAGTAAGACTTAGCAGGAAAACGCTAAATATCATCAAAGCGAACATCACGTTTGCCATCGGAATTAAGATAATTGCCTTACTATTGGTTATTCCAGGCTGGCTAACCCTTTGGATTGCGATTCTTTCCGATATGGGAGCCACTATTTTGGTAGCATTAAATAGTTTGCGACTGATGAGAGTGAAGGATAAATAGGTACTATATGTGTGCAATTTACGGAAGGACTTTTCATTTTGAAGAAAAGTCCTATCCCTAAAATATTTGGAGATGATAAAATGATCGCGACGATACTGACGGCTACTGCGGTATATGTAGCAACAGGAATTGATTATCTCGTCATATTAATTCTTTTGTTTTCGCAAGTAAAAAAAGGTCAGGTAAAACATATTTGGATAGGACAATATATAGGGACTGCAATTGTGATAGGAGCAAGTCTTTTAGTTGCACAGGGGGTTGTAAATTTAATTCCTCAGCAATGGGTTATCGGACTACTTGGACTTTTACCACTTTACCTAGGCGTGAAAATATGGATTAAAGGAGAAGAGGATGAAGATGAAAGTAGCATTTTATCTTTATTCTCCTCTGGAAAATTTAATCAGTTATTTTTGACGATGATTTTCATCGTATTGGCTTCCAGTGCGGATGACTTTTCCATTTATATACCGTACTTCACGACCTTAAGTATGTCTGAAATCTTTATTGTCACTATTGTCTTTCTAATTATGGTTGGAGTTTTGTGCTATGTCAGTTACCGTCTAGCTTCCTTCGATTTTATATCGGAAACAATTGAGAAATATGAACGTTGGATTGTACCAATTGTATTCATTGGGCTAGGTATTTATATATTGTTTGAAAATGGAACATTCAATGCTCTGATTTCATTTCTTCTTTGAAGTGGCGAATCCAAACCATAAAGTAAAGTATAAAGAGGTTATCCTATTGATTGGGATAACCTTTTTATATTTAACTAATTATCATTTACGTTAAACACATGTACTTAAAGTAAGAACATTGATTTAAACCATTTTTTTCATAATTTACTCTTGATAAGATCCGACACCTTCTCCAGGAGATATCAAAATAACTCAGAGAATAAAAGAGATTAGTGAAATGATGGGCATTATATTATATGACCACATAATATTTTCAGAAAATGATCATCATTCAATTATCAAAAAAATTGCACTTTCTACTGGTATATATCCTTGCATTAATTTTATAAAAAATGCCCCTACTGAAGATATAAAAGCAATTGCTATGCTATTGTTCACTACCGTATTCATTGGTAATTTAAATAATGCTAATAATACAGGAATGATGATAAATGCTCCACCTGCACCCACAATTCCCGAAATTACACCAATTCCAAATCCAACTATAATAAATAGCAAAGGTTTAGATTTCGTCTCTTGTGTAGTAGGTTTAACTTTAATAAACATCAATATTAAAGCAAGTATGGCGATTATTACATATACCGTATTTACAAAAGTAGCATTAAACAAACTAGCTAAAATTGCCCCTAACATGCTTCCAATCAACATACCCCCTCCCATATATATAACAAGTTTAGGAGAGAAAGCTGGTTGTTTTCTTGCATTTAATGATCCACTAAGTGTACTGAAAAATACTTGACTAGAGGTAAGTCCCGAAGCAATATATGCACTATACGCAGGTATACCTATTAATGGTGGCAATATAAGAATAGCTGGGTAAATAATAATTGCGCCCCCAATACCTATTAATCCAGATATAAATCCACCCAGTACGCCAATTAGCAACATAATAGTCATATTTGCTATATCCATTATTTACTTTTAACTAATAAATTAACTGCTTCATTAATTAATTCTTGAGAACTTTCATTATTTTCTTCTGCTGTTTTAACGCATTCTATTAAATTTTCACTAATTATAATCCCCATTAAACGTTGTATAGAACCTTTAGATGCACTAAGTTGCGTAATTATATCTTTGCAATCTTTTTCTTCTTCCATCATTTTTACGACACCATTTAATTGACCTTGTATTCTATTTATACGATTAATCATTTTTTTATCATAAGTCATATTCATTTCCTCCACATAAATTGATTAAGTTAATAATAATAAATTAAAACAAAATTGTCAAATACCCCTATAGGTATTTGGCAAATGATTCTATCCGTTTTATTATACCCTCATAGGTATTTATAGGAGGTAAGTATGGAACAATACAAAGAAGTACACATTAATTCATTAAACAAAGAAGAATTAGAAAAATTGGCAAAAATGGGTCAATTGATTGATGTTAGAACAAAAGAAGAATATGAATTAGGACACATTAACGGTTCAACTTTACACCCAGTAGAAGAGATTAAATCATTCAATAAGAATAGCAACAAAACGTATTATATACATTGTAAAAGCGGTAACCGAAGCACTAAAGCTTGCGATTATTTAGCCAAACAAGGTTATGATGTCGTGAATTTAAAGGGTGGATATAAAGATTATGAAGCAAAGAACTTCAATAGTGCTCCTTTAATAGAAAAAGATATTGAAATCAAAGAGAATCGTAAACAATTTGATTTTAGAGGTCTTCAGTGCCCTGGACCTATTGTTAATATCAGTAAAGAAATTAACAATATTTCAACGGGTGAGCAAATCGAGGTAACAGTTACAGATCCTGGTTTCAATAGTGATATTAAAAGTTGGGCGAAACAAACAGGGAATACCCTTGTAAATCTTACTGAAGAAGCAAATGTAATTAATGCAATTATTCAAAAAGAAAAGCCAAAAGAATTTGAAATCAATGACACTGCTACAGGTACAACAATTGTTTTATTTAGCGGTGAGTTAGATAAGGCAGTAGCAGCAATGATCATCGCAAATGGCGCTAAAGCAGCAGGTAAAGATGTAACTATTTTCTTTACTTTTTGGGGCCTCAACGCATTAAAAAAAGCGCAATCAACTCGCGTTAAAAAGAAAGGTATTTCCAAAATGTTTGACCTTATGTTACCTAAGGATCCAATACATATGCCATTATCAAAAATGAATATGTTTGGACTAGGTAATATTATGATGCGTTATGTAATGAACAAGAAAAATGTTGATTCTTTATACTCACTTATCGATCAAGCAATCGATCAAGATATAAAGTTAATTGCTTGTACCATGAGTATGGATGTTATGGGAATTTCAAAAGAAGAATTAAGAGATGAAGTCGATTATGGTGGCGTAGGTACTTATATTGGACATACTGAGCAAGCAAATCATAACTTATTTATCTAATCAATAAAATCTATTTTAAAAAGGAGTTTTTTTTGTTTTTCAAACAATTTTATGAAGACAATTTTTCACAAGCATCTTATTTAATTGGATGTCAACGTACAGGAGAAGCAATGATTATTGACCCTATACGAGATTTAACAAAATATTTAAAAGTTGCAGATAAAGAAGGATTCACAATTACTAAAGCTGCAGAAACACATATTCATGCTGATTTTGCTTCAGGTATTAGAGATGTGGCAAATAAATTGAATGCAAGTATATACGTATCTGATGAAGGTAAAGATGAATTTAATTATAAAAATATGCCTAAACAAACACATTTCGTTAAGCATCAAGATATTATCTATTTAGGAAAGATTAAATTAGAAGTCTTACACACTCCAGGCCATACCCCTGAGAGTATTAGTTTTTTTACTTACTGACGAAGGTGGGGGTTCCAGTATACCAATGGGATTATTTAGCGGTGACTTCATCTTTGTTGGTGATGTAGGTAGACCAGATCTATTAGAAAAAGCTGTAAATGTTGAAGGTTCTACAAAAATCGGAGCAAAACAAATGTATCAGTCCATACAATTTGCTGCAACATTACCAGACTATATTCAAATTTGGCCAGGTCATGGTGCAGGGAGTCCTTGTGGTAAAGCGCTAGGTTCATTACCTACAACTACTTTGGGTTATGAGAAAATAAACAACTGGGCTTTTAATGTTAAAGATGAAACTTCATTTATCGAAACTTTAACACTCAATCAGCCAGCTCCACCACACCATTTTTCACAAATGAAAAAAATAAATCAATTTGGTATGCAAATGTACCAACCATATAATGTTTACCCTAGTTCAAGCAATACACAAACTGCTTTTGATCTTCGAAGTAAAGAAGCATTCCATGGTGGTCATATGCATGGAACTATCAATATTCCTTTTAATAAAACTTTTATAAATCAAATTGGTTGGTATTTAGATTATGACTAAGATATTGAATTAATTGGCGATAAATCTACCGTTCAACAAGCTATTCATGCTTTACAATTAATTGGTTTTGAAAATGTAAAAAGTTACCGTTTGCCACAAACAAATATCGTCACATCATCTATTCATAGTTCTGAAATGACTGGTGAAGAACATAATGTATTAGATGTTCGTAATGATGATGAATGGCGTAAAGGTCATTTAAAACAAGCAATTCATATTCCTCACGGTAAACTTTTAAATGAAGATATACCTTTCGATAAAAATGACCTAATTTATGTACATTGTCAATCAGGTGTTAGAAGTTCAATAGCGGTAGGAATATTAGAATATAAAGGATTTACGAATATTGTTAACGTTAGAGGTGGCTATCAACATTTACCAGCATTTTTAAAATAGTTTTCTTCTGCAATAGAACTATAAAAATCCCTCAATCCGAAAATTCAATTCGGATTGAGGGATTTTTTTATAAAGACAATTACGAACTTTGATTATTCATTTGAATTAGTTTTTTATGCTTTTATATCTAAGTAAATATCATTAATCTGTAGTACTTTTTGGATAATTGCTAATGTACCACCTAGCAAAGTTGCAAATTTGACATTAGATGTTAACTTTATTTGAATTTCGTTACGTGAATATTGTTTGAACTGGTTCTTAATTGCTTCTAATATTTCAGGCATTTCATTGAACAATGGACAGTTAATGTAAATTGCATTCGGATTAAACTGGGTGTTTAAATTATGTATTAAAACAGCAATTTTATTTATAAATTGTTCCATTTCTTCAACTACGACTGGATTTTTTTCATTATAAAATTGAATTAATTTGCTAAGCGTCATCTTCTCATTTAGTTGATTACTTAAATTATGCAGTAAAGCTTCTTGTGAAAAAATATCTTCAATCTTATGAAAGATCTCCACATTATCGCTAACTTTTGAGACAAGTGTTTTTCCAATTTCACCCGCTTCCCCATTTGCACCACGATACAATTGATTATTAATAATAAGCCCAGCACCAATACCTTTATGTATACTTAAAGCAATAAGATTATTGTAGGATAAATTATGATTAAAATTACGTTCATATAACGCTGAAAGATTCGCTTCATTTTCAACTACGACTGGAACATTAGTAATTTCTTTTATTTTCTTAGCAATTGAAATTCCTTCAGTTTCATGGAATGGTAAATATGTCACATGCTGCTCATTATCCACAACTCCATGTATAGAAACAGACACACCTAATAGTCCGTTATAAGTATCAAGTTTCTCCTGAATATCAATATGTTTTTTTATTATGCTTAATATACTACTAACCTTTTCATCAGGTAAATCATAAGATTCATGCTTAATGACATTACCATCAAAATAATTGTACATCACTTCAACAGAACTATAAGTTAAATCCAAAGAAATAAAATAACCATAAAGATGATTAACCTTCAGAAGAATAGGTTTTCTACCACCACTCTTCGTGCTATCACCCTCACCAACCTCATTAACAAGAGATTTATACTTTAACTTATTCAAAATACTAGAAATCGTTGCCTTATTAATCTCAAGATTTTTAGATATTTGAGTACGCGAAATATTATGATGGTTATAAATTTCCCTTAGCACTCTTTTTTCATTATCATTTATATTTAAAATATTTTCCATAATTGCCTACCCCATAAGTTATTTTGAATTTAGTTTATAGTTTATCATGTATTTTTATACCAACTATTTTAACATAAATTAAATTAAACCTTAGAACAACTTAAAACCTCACTTAGGTTATCATCTTCGTTCTTTTATTTTTTTTATTATTTCAATAAATTACGTATTTCCAATATGACGATTTTTTATGCAAAGTCGTTGTATGTTTTTCAAATTTTTGACATTTATGCAATCTAAATAGCCAATTAGGGAATTTTTAACATTTTTTATTTGTTTGATATTATACTTAATGTATCTTAAATAGAAAGAGGGTATGCATATGGATTTCACTGGTGTTATTACAAGCATTATTGATTTAATCAAGACTTGCATTCAGGCTTTCGGTTAATTTTTTCAACTAAAAAACAGAGGAAATATTCAACGACTTGATTGTTTCCTCTGTTTTCTATGTATTGTTGTAAACACAACAATTTTATTTTTTATTCAATATATTTCTCAATTCTTCTATTTCATCTTGTGATAGATCTTCTTTTTCTACAAAGTTTAAGACAAGTGAATTGAAACCGCCTTTGTATACTTTATTGATAAAGTTTTTAGATGTTTTATATTTTATATCACTTTCTTCTACAAGAGAGTAATATTGAAAAATTTTATTGTCTTTTTTACGATCTATAAATCCCTTTTTATACAATCTCGTTATAAGTGTACGAATGGTTTTTGGACTCCAGTCCTTTTGCATTTGTATTTCTTCTATTATATTATTCGCACTTGCATATTTTTTCATCCAAATGATATTCATAACTTCCCATTCTGCAGATGATATTTCATACGTTTTATTATCCATTATATTAACTCCATTTCTTTTAAAATACGCTCAGAAATTTGTTGTGCTTTTTCGCCATTCGCATTGTCTTCGCCTTTTAAATGTGTAGCAAAATAATACGTATTATCTTTCGTTTCAACATAACCTACGAACCATCCATTTGCTTCTTTGTGATTCACGATTCCTGTTCCAGTTTTACCTACATATTTATAAGTATCTTTTTGTTTCAAAGTCATACTATTTTCAACTTTTTCAATAGCCTTATTATCAAAATGCATGTTATGTTGTTTCATATTTTTCAACAAATTAACCTGTTCTATTGCAGAAATTTTTAATGAAGATTCATTCCAATAATTTTCATTCCCTGATATTTCTTCATTACCATATTCAATTAGATCTAAATAAGATTTAACCTCATCTTGTCTTAAATGTTTGTTTAAATTTTCGTAATACCAATTTACTGAATATTTCATTGAAGAATTTAAATTTTGATCTTGGTTCCATTCTTTAAATGGATATTGATGTTTATCCCATTGTTGTTCAGTATGATTTAATGAGAGTAAATTTTGGTCGAATGCCATTAACGCTAAATAAATTTTGTAAGTAGAATTAGGTGAATATCGTTGTTTACTTTCTGGTTCATTATAAATAGAATAAGCTTGCTCCCGTTCATTATAAAGCACAAAACTTCCATCAAATCCTTTGAAATACGGAGCTAGTTGATTTAATTTTTTATATGATACATTTGTTTCATATTTGTCTTGTTGAACATGTGCAGATAGTAACGGTGCTTGTATTAAAAGCGATATACTACATACAATATACGCAACAATACGCTTGTTTCGATTAGGTTTAGGCATTGAATCATAAAGTGCAATATACTTAACACGTTCTTTAATATTTGAATTAAAACCTAGTAAATATTGTGCTGCCACATTATTTATGTGCTGAGATTTTAAAATAGAGCATTTTAATATCGATTCACCATAACGTATATGTTCATGGCGATTCAAAATTTTTAAAACGTTTCTATCACATACTTTTTCACAGTCATTGTCCATCATTGTTTTACTTATATATAGTGCAGGATTAAACCAGAATATCATTTTAAAAACAACATAAAGCTGGTTGAATATTAAGTCATGACTTTTCACATGTGATAGTTCATGTAGAATAATATATTCAATTTCTTTGTCATTCATGGTTTCGACTACGACAGTTGGTAGTACAATTTGGGATTTCACTAAACCAAATACCATCGGATTATCAATGTTTGAACTATAACTAATTGTTATATGCTTTTTGTAGAACTGCATCTTACTTTGACATACTTTAAGTCGTTCATTAAGATATGACGATTCCAATGACGAACTTTTAATAACATCAATTTGTCGGAATGCCTTAATCATATAAAATAAGCACAACAAACTACCAAATACCCATATCAAAAGAATCATATACGTTATATTTGAGGTCTCAAACTGATTAACATTAATTGCTAAGTCTTTCGTAACAGATGATTGTTGACCATCTAACATATGACTAACCGAAGAAGTCGTGTCAGATACATTTCGATTCATCATATCTTTTGAAAATGTAAAATTCGATATTTTGTAAAATGGTATTAATGGAATTAACGTGGAGACGAGCACTAATAACCAAATCTTATGTGACATAATATTTTGAGTATATTTTATATAGAGCATTCTCACTAAAAAAATTACACATATCGTGAGCAATGAACTGATTATACTTAACATTAAAAAAGATGATAACACCTTCTACACCTCCATATCACAAAAATTATAACATTATTTTGACATAAATACTACATTTGTAGTATACTACAAATGTAGTCTTATATAAGGAGGATATTGATGAAAAAGATAAAAATTGTTCCACTTATTTTAATAGTTGTAGTTGTCGGGTTTGGTATATATTTTTATGCTTCAAAAGATAAAGAAATTAATAATACTATTGATGCAATTGAAGATAAAAATTTCAAACAAGTTTATAAAGATAGCAGTTATATTTCTAAAAGCGATAATGGTGAAGTAGAAATGACTGAACGTCCGATAAAAATATATAATAGTTTAGGCGTTAAAGATATAAACATTCAGGATCGTAAAATAAAAAAAGTATCTAAAAATAAAAAACGAGTAGATGCTCAATATAAAATTAAAACAAACTACGGTAACATTGATCGCAACGTTCAATTTAATTTTGTTAAAGAAGATGGTATGTGGAAGTTAGATTGGGATCATAGCGTCATTATTCCAGGAATGCAGAAAGACCAAAGCATACATATTGAAAATTTAAAATCAGAACGTGGTAAAATTTTAGACCGAAACAATGTGGAATTGGCCAATACAGGAACAGCATATGAGATAGGCATCGTTCCAAAGAATGTATCTAAAAAAGATTATAAAGCAATCGCTAAAGAACTAAGTATTTCTGAAGACTATATCAAACAACAAATGGATCAAAATTGGGTACAAGATGATACCTTCGTTCCACTTAAAACCGTTAAAAAAATGGATGAATATTTAAGTGATTTCGCAAAAAAATTTCATCTTACAACTAATGAAACAGAAAGTCGTAACTATCCTCTAGAAAAAGCGACTTCACATCTATTAGGTTATGTTGGTCCCATTAACTCTGAAGAATTAAAACAAAAAGAATATAAAGGCTATAAAGATGATGCAGTTATTGGTAAAAAGGGACTCGAAAAACTTTACGATAAAAAGCTCCAACATGAAGATGGCTATCGTGTCACAATCGTTGACGATAATAGCAATACAATCGCACATACATTAATAGAGAAAAAGAAAAAAGATGGCAAAGATATTCAACTAACTATTGATGCTAAAGTTCAAAAGAGTATTTATAACAACATGAAAAATGATTATGGCTCAGGTACTGCTATCCACCCTCAAACAGGTGAATTATTAGCACTTGTAAGCACACCTTCATATGACGTCTATCCATTTATGTATGGCATGAGTAACGAAGAATATAATAAATTAACCGAAGATAAAAAAGAACCTCTGCTCAACAAGTTCCAGATTACAACTTCACCAGGTTCAACTCAAAAAATATTAACAGCAATGATTGGGTTAAATAACAAAACATTAGACGATAAAACAAGTTATAAAATCGATGGTAAAGGTTGGCAAAAAGATAAATCTTGGGGTGGTTACAACGTTACAAGATATGAAGTGGTAAATGGTAATATCGACTTAAAACAAGCAATAGAATCATCAGATAACATTTTCTTTGCTAGAGTAGCACTCGAATTAGGCAGTAAGAAATTTGAAAAAGGCATGAAAAAACTAGGTGTTGGTGAAGATATACCAAGTGATTATCCATTTTATAATGCTCAAATTTCAAACAAAAATTTAGATAATGAAATATTATTAGCTGATTCAGGTTACGGACAAGGTGAAATACTGATTAACCCAGTACAGATCCTTTCAATCTATAGCGCATTAGAAAATAATGGCAATATTAACGCACCTCACTTATTAAAAGACACGAAAAACAAAGTTTGGAAGAAAAATATTATTTCCAAAGAAAATATCAATCTATTAACTGATGGTATGCAACAAGTCGTAAATAAAACACATAAAGAAGATATTTATAGATCTTATGCAAACTTAATTGGCAAATCCGGTACTGCAGAACTCAAAATGAAACAAGGAGAAACAGGCAGACAAATTGGGTGGTTTATATCATATGATAAAGATAATCCAAACATGATGATGGCTATTAATGTTAAAGATGTACAAGATAAAGGAATGGCTAGCTACAATGCCAAAATCTCAGGTAAAGTGTATGATGAGCTATATGAGAACGGTAATAAAAAATACGATATAGATGAATAACAAAACAGTGAAGCAATCCGTAACGATGGTTGCTTCACTGTTTTATTATGAATTATTAATAAGTGCTGTTACTTCTCCCTTAAATACAATTTCTTCATTTTCATTGTATGTTGAAAGTGACACTGTAACGAGTCCATTTTCTTTTTTTATGGATTTCTTATTTGTAATTTCAGCGATAACGTACAATGTATTACCTGGGTATACAGGTTTAATAAATTTAACGTTATTCATTTGTGTTCCTGCTACAACTTCTTCTCCGTATTTACCTTCTTCTACCCATAATTTAAATGATATTGAAAGTGTATGCATGCCAGATGCAATGATACCTTTAAATCTACTTTGTTCTGCTTTTTCTTTATCTATATGCATATATTGAGGATCAAAAGTTGTTGCAAATTGGATAATTTCTTCTTCTGTAATATGAAGGCTTTTTGTTTTGAATGTTTCTCCTACTATAAAATCATCGTATTTCATATATGTCTCTCTTTCTTATTCAAATTAATTTTTTAGTATGTAACATGTTAAAGGTAAGTCTACCGTCACTGAAACGTAAGACTCACCTCTAACTTTCTATTGAGACAAATGCACCATTTTATCTGCATTGTCTGTAAAGATACCATCAACTCCCCAATTAGCAAGTTGGTTTGCACGTGCTGGTTTGTTTACAGTCCATACGTTCAATTCATAACCCGCTTCTTTTACCATTTTTACTTTTGCTTTAGTAAGTTTGGCATCTTCAGTGTTTACTATTTTAGCATTACAGTAATCTAAAAGTGTTCTCCAGTCTTCACGAAACGAAGTTGTATGGAATATAACTGCTCTGTTATATTGTGGCATGATTTCTTCTGCAAGTTTAACAAGCACAACATTAAAGCTTGAAATGAGCACTTCTTGATTCTGATTTAAGTTTGTTAATTGTTCTTCCACTTGCTTAACCATACTTTTAGAAAGTGCTAGTCCATTCGGTCCAGTAATACCTTTTAATTCTACATTTAAATTCATATTATATTCATTTGCTATTTTTACTACATCATCGAAAGTTGGCAAATGTTCATCTTTGAATTTTTCACCAAACCAAGATCCTGCAGAAGCATCTTTAATTTCATCATAATTCAATTCAGTTATTTCCCCGGACATATTTGTAGTCCGTTCTAAATAATCATCATGAATGATAATCAGTTGTTCATCTTTTGTAATTGCAACATCTAACTCCAACCAGTTTATACCTTCTACTTCTGAAGCAGCTTTAAATGATGCAATTGTATTTTCCGGAGCTTTACTAGGTAATCCTCTATGTCCATATACAGTTAGCATATTACCTCTCCTTGCATTTTTATTTTTTTAATTAACGTAACTGTATTATCACATTAATCGCACTTTTATTTCCATTAAAAAGAGATGAATATCATAAATAAAGAAGTCGATAGATTCGTATTGATTATGGAGTTAATCTACGTCTCATCTCATTTTTAAAAAATCATTTATGTCCCAAGCTCCATTTTGTAATCAAGTCTAGTTTTTCTGTACCCCTTATCTGCAATTTTACTTAGGATTGCTTTTAACTTACCCCTTATCAGCAATTTTACTGAGAACTGCTTTTAACGCACCTCTTATCTGCAATTTTGCCTAGAACTGCTTTTAACGTACCTCTTATCTGCAATTTTACTGAGAACTGCTTTTAACAAACCTCTTATCTGCAATTTTACTTAGAACTGCTTTTAACAAACCTCTTATCTGCAATTTTACTTAGAATTGCTTTTACTATTCCTCTTATTAGTATAATCTCAGTAAGAATGCGTATAAAAATGAAAATTACAACCGATTTTGTAAGTGCTGACGCCTGAGGGAATAGTATGTGCGAGAGACTAATGGCTCGAGCCATACCCCTAGGCAAGCATGCACGTACAAAATCGTAAGATAAAAAAATAAGCATATCACTGTAAACTTTAAAAAATCAGTTTAGTGATATGCTTATTTATTTCGAGTTAGGATTTATGTCCCAAGCTCATCAAGCACAATCGGCCACTAGTTTATTTCTCTATCTTATATGTTCTGATATGGTCTTCTATACTGTATAAGTATACTTTTGAATATGGATCTTGTGTCAATTCACGTTCGAAATCAAATTCTTGATTATCAAATCTGTTAAAGAATGTTTCGTATTCTTCGACTGATAATTGCTCTCTAGATTCTAGCATATTTAAGTGTTTCTCTTTATCTAATGCTTTGTCATATCCTTTAACGATTGAACCACTAAAGATTTCTCCTACTGCTCCTGAACCATAACTAAATAGACATACTTTCTCTTCTGGTTGGAATGTGTGGTTCTGTAATAACGAAATTAAACTTAAGTATAATGATCCTGTATAAATGTTACCAACATCTCTATTCCATAATACGGTTCTGTTGCAAAGTTGAATTTATAGTATAAT